>NZ_CALPCY010000003.1:0-219787 GCF_943193115.1 Otoolea muris | reverse complement strand
GCCTGAGCGCTATTTTGTGAGCTAAAGTATTGATTTTTCAAGGAGCAAATCCCATTTTTAATGTGGGAAGTTTGAGTAAGGTCATAAATATGCTTGCAAATCGATGGATTGAAAGAGGGGCACTGGATTTAACAACCGATATTTTTATTCGGGATTATTACATGCCGTTATATCATGGGAACAGTCTTGCAGTCGATTCCGTTTATGACCAGATTATGGATGCATATAGTAATATTATCATGACCCAGGAGCAGAAAGCTCAATACCGGACCATGCGCAAAAATATGCGCGGACGATGGACCGGCGGCGGGTTTGGCTTAAGCGGTGCAATCGCAGGAGCAGCGACAGCAGGGATGCTTAACGCAGCCAGCGGAATCGGACATGGTATTTTTAATGCGATTGGCAATATCGGGTCAAGCTGGGAGGCGAAGGAGAAGAAAAGGAAACTGTATGAGAATCCTGACACTGTAGGACGTTTGCTGCAGGCGTTAAGTGATGATGCCTTTAATATCCTGCTCGCAAATACAGATTGTGGGAGTGAACGCTTTGGCATAGAATATAAACCGCGATATGAGGAAGAATCGGAGAGAGCGAATGCCATTTTGGGAAATCTTGAAAAGCTACAAGTGGAAGGCAGCAAATTTAAAGAAATGATGGGCGAGCTATTTGAACTCGACCCGTACAATATCCGGTTTTACCGGCTGGCCCTTTCCAGATTTGGAGATGAAAAAAAAGAGCTCCAATCGATGGCCGGATTCTTTGGGTGTGGAAGAGAACTGAACGCATACAAGAATCAGTTATTGGAAGACATGGCTTTAAAACCAGAGAGTGAAGATTTAGCCGGATATCAGAAACTGTTAGAGGAATTAAAACCGAAAGCTCAATATTATGGAATTGATGAAGCATCCAGCCCTGTTTTCAAAAAAGTGCAGGATAATTACAATCGGCTGGAAACCGAAGCGAGGATCTTTGAGGCGACGACATATTCTTCTATTCAGGAAGCGGAGGCAGCGAAGGCAGAGAAGCAGGAGCTGGAGCACATTTTTTCAGGGATTTCATTGACAGAGAAAAAATCAATTTGGGAGGGATTACTGCAGCTAAGAGATTATCCGGTAGAGCGGTATCCAAAAAAGAGCTACTTAGAAGAAGTAGAACGAGCCCTAAAAAATGAAATTATCAACTCGGTTGACAGTCTGGATAAAGCAAGTATCTTGAAGGCACAGGAAGAACTTTCGGAAGCCGGATTCCAGGAGATTTCCGTCGAGAAGGAGATTGGTGATTTAGAGGAGAAATTAAAGAATTTTGATACGAATTTTCGGACAGTGGACGGGGTGCTTTATTCTTCCGATGAAGAAGCAAGGGCGGCCAGGGAAGAGCTTAAATACTGCGAGGATACGCTGAATGCAGTAGATATTGACGATGAAGCAAGTATTTCCTCGGCAATGGAGAAGCTTCGCTCTCATTCGTTTCAGTATATTCATGTGAATGAATATTTGGAAAAAATAGAGCAGGTACTGGAGGCGCTTCAAGTTGAAATGCTGCCGGAAAAGATAGAAAGATTTTTAGAGCGCAGGGATTTCAGCGGGGCCTGGCAGTTTCTAAGGACGGTTGAAGTTCCGGAGGATGCAAGGGAAAAGGAGAAAAAATTGCTGAACCAAAATGCAAAAAGGATGCTGTCAGAAGAGCTTAAGCAGGCAGAAGAATATAAGGATACCGGAATGGGAAATACCCTGCTTGGGGCTGTCTTAATTGTCGTTATCGGAATATTTTTAACCGCGATTTTTCCACTGGCGTTTCCTATTGCGGTTATTATCAGTATTCTGGGTATCATTGGAAATTTGGGCAGAGCAAAAGAGCGGAAAGAATGGAAGAAGGCGTTTGACCTTATTTCTGAGTTAAAGCGGATTGGTTATACATTTTAGAGATACATATTTTTGAGGTTTGATAAGGGAGGAATAGAAGAGATGTTAGCAACAATGATGTTTATTGTAATAATCGTATTGACGATAGTGATCAATAGAATATATCATAAAATTTTTAAAACGGTGTTCTATATTGGCTGGCGGCCAGTATTTATGGAATGGTTCGCTTGCTTTTGTATAGCTACCTTAATTACGGCATCAATCTTATCACTATTTGTCAAAAAGGATCCGGATCGTGATAAAGGACGAAATACTGCTTCATCAGAATCCTACATAGAAACCGATGAAGACATGGAGGATAACAAAGAATATTTGGATTATGATGAGGAGGATAACCTGGAAACGATTTTCGCAGAAGAACAGGAAGATTTTATCAACGCAAATCCAAATTTTTTCCCAGCTGGTTATGATGACCTGGATGAATTGGAACCTTATATCAACTACAGCCTGGATTATGCCTATATGTCGAAAAATCCGCTGAGATATAACGGAACATTCGCTTTCTTAGAAAATCTGCAGGTGAATCAGATTTGGGATGAAAATGCAGATATGGAAGAAATTGAAGCAGAAGATACAGAAGGAAATTTGTACTATGTCCTGTATCCGAATATGAACGTCAATGCAGTGAAGGGTGATCTTGTCCGGGTGATTGCAATGCCTGTTGTTAGTCTTTCCGACGGGAATGAGCCAGAAGCCCAAGGTACAACGCTGGTAATGCTGGCAGGACTTGTGGAAACAATGTCTGCGTCAGAATTATCTGGGGGATATTTTTCTAACATGGAAGCATATCCGAAAGATGCTGCCGGAAATCTGCAGGAAGAATCCGGAAGTAATAATCCTTATGGGGATTCGCTTCTCCTTTGGAAATCTTTTTATGAGCCGCTGAGCCCAGAGGATGTTGCCGGCTTGAGTGCAGATGAGCTGAGAGTTGCCAGGAATGAGATTTATGCCGCGTATGGCAGACAGTTTTCTTCTGCTGATTTGAAGGCGTATTTTGAGGGAAAAAGCTGGTATAGCGGTAGGGTTCCTGCCGATCAGTTTTCGGATGATATACTGACAGAAGTTCAGAAAAACAATGTTGCATTGATTTCATCCTATGAGAAATAATCCTATTTCAGTACAGGATTTGTATCATCAAGTGTTTCTAATATATATTATCTCCCTGAAATATAACAACCAATCAAAATTCAAGGAGGTAATGAAATGTCAGCAGAAGTTGAGACCATGTTTTACACAAGAGAATGTCCCTGGCATGGCCTGGGAACCAGAGTAGAAGAAGCGCCTAATTCCCGTGCGGCCCTGCAGCTGGCTGGGCTGGACTGGAAGGTGATTCAGAAGCCGATTATGACTGGGAACGGACAGCTGATTCCTGGTTTCCGAGCAAATATCCGGGATAAGGACAGCCAGGTTTTGGGTGTAGTGACAAACCGTTACAAAGTCGTACAGAATGAAGATGCCTTCGCCTTTACAGATGCCCTGTTAGGCGAAGGCATTACTTATGAGACTGCAGGCTCTCTGCAGGATGGCAAGCGGACCTGGATTCTGGCAAGGCTTCCCCAACGCTATATCATCAGCGGGGATGAAATCACTCCCTATCTGGTATTTATGAATGCCCATGACGGGACAGGGGCGATCAAAGTAGCCATGACACCAATCCGGGTCGTATGCATGAATACGCTGAATCTGGCATTAGCCCAGGCTAAGCGGTGTTGGTCGGCGGCGCATACAGGGAATATTCAGTTTAAGATCGAGGATGCCAAGGATACCTTGTTCCGTGCAGAAACCTACATGAAGGAACTGGGGAAAACCGTTGAGGAGCTGCGCAGGATAAAGCTTTCCGAGCAGAAGGTAATGGAGTATATTGACCAGTTGTTTCCTGTGTATGATTCCCCTACGTCTCTGCAGAAAAAAAATCAGGCGCGGCTAAAGGAAGATTTAAAGGCCCGATATTTTGATGCACCGGATTTAAAGCATGTGGGGAAAAATGGATACCGGTTCTTAAATGCTGTATCCGACTTTGCAACTCATGCTAAGCCGCTGCGGGAAAGAGCCAATTATAAGGAATGCCTTTTCGCAAAAACAGTGGAGGGGAATGCTATGATTGACCGGGCTTATGAGTTGCTGAAAACAGCGTAGCCGGGGAAAGACAGGAGATAAAACGAGGGAGGACGAGAGATGCCATTTGCAATTATACATGTAATTGTGAAATTATTTAAGTGGTGGTAGTGCAGGTGTCGGAAACAGCAGAACGAGAAGAAAGGAGTGTCTTAGAAGGCACTCCTGTTTTTGCTTTATGCAAATCGATTAAATTGTTTGAGCGTAGATTGAGAGAAGGAGAAGAAGAAACGATGATGAGAAGTGCCATATCAACTGCAGGAATCAGCCGCGAAGAATGGCTGCGCATGAGGAAATCTGGGATAGGTGGTTCAGATGCCGGAGCAGTCTGCGGACTGAATCCATATAGCAGCCCGATGAAGGTATACCAGGATAAAATCTCGGAAGAGATTATCGACCTGGATAATGAGGCCATGCGCCAAGGCAGAGACTTGGAGGAGTACGTAGCCAGACGGTTTATGGAGGAAACCGGGCTAAAAGTACGCCGCTCCAATAAGATGTACCGGAACAGGGATTATCCTTTTATGCTGGCGGACGTGGACCGGTTGGTAGTAGGGGAGGATGCTGGCCTGGAATGCAAGACGGCCAATGCTTTCCAGGCAGGAAAGTGGAAAGAGGGGCAGATTCCGCCCCACTATCTGATTCAATGTCTCCATTACATGGCTGTGACCGGGAAACGGGAATGGTATATCGCGGTAGTCATCCTGGGAAGCGGGTTCCAGTACCAGAAGATCACCTGGGATGATCATGTAATCCAAACACTGATTACAATTGAGGAGGCCTTCTGGAACCAGCACGTTATCCCGAGAGTGATGCCGGAGCCGGACGGTTCTAAAGCCTGTGACGAAGTATTGGCAAAATATTACCATAGCGCCAGGAAGAATAGTGTGGTTCCCTTAGTCGGATTTGATGAAAAGCTGGAGCGGCGGGAAGCATTGCTTAAGACGATTTGGGAACTGGAACAGGAACAGAAGCAGATTGAGCAGGAAATCAAGTGTTTCATGCAGGACAATGAGCTTGCGGTGAATGAGAAGTACCGAATTAGTTGGACGAATGTGGACACTACAAAGCTGGACACCAAACGGATGAAGGAGGAGCGGCCGGAGGTTTATCGGGATTTTGCCAGAACGACTACATCCAGGAGATTCACCATCAAGGCAGCATAGGAACTGGTATCCCGCCAGACTTTTATGTGTGTTAGTGCGTTCTCCGCCGGGCGCATGGAGATTTAGAAAGGAGAAGAGAAAGCAGTGAGTGATATTAAGATAAGACTGCTTCGTGCAGATGAGATAGAATGCAGAATTTCTATGATTAATGAAAAGGGCTTAAGCCTGCTTTTATTCAAGGATGCCCGTGTTGACCAAAAAATATTGGATGAAACCTTTACGCCTTTCGGCTGGAAGCGGAGCCATCAGATGATTGACGGAAATTTATACTGCACAGTAGAGATTTGGGACCATGAGAAAGGACAGTGGGTCGGGAAGCAGGATGTGGGAACCATGAGCTATTCGGAGAAAGAGAAGGGGCAGGCATCGGACAGCTTTAAGCGGGCCTGCTTTAA
The DNA here is from genome assembly GCF_943193115.1 of Otoolea muris. NCBI lineage: Bacteria > Bacillati > Bacillota > Clostridia > Lachnospirales > Lachnospiraceae > Otoolea > Otoolea muris. Next base: position 214,189 of record NZ_CALPCY010000003.1, on the reverse strand, counting down.
CTGGGGGCTGGGCAGGGAACTGTATACAGCGCCCTTTATCTGGATTCCTGCAGAAGTTGCAAATATCCAAAAAAAGGAAAAGGACAGGGAGCAGAAATATTATACCAGCGACCGGTTCCGGGTGCAGGCAATTTCTTATGACGAGGAAAGAGCGATTGATTTTCTCGTGGTGGTAAACGCTAAGGGGCAGGCTGTATATTCCATGGATAAAAGGAAGGATGCCATGTTGGCAAAGAAGAAGGCAGCTGCAGCCGGAAATATGCCTGGGAATGGATTGGGATACCTTAGCCAGGAACAGCAGGATACGCTGAAAAGGGAACTGGAGCGGACCGGGGTTACATTGGATACAGTACTGGCCCGATACCATCTCCAGTCCCCCGAGCAGATAGATGGGGAAACGTATAGGAAAGCCATGAAATCCCTTAAAAATTCAAAAAGCAGGGAAGCGGCATAGTGTATCCAGGGGCAGAAAAGAAATTTTGAAATTAGGAAGGACGTGTGAAAATGGATAGGAAAAAAGGAGATAACGCAGAAAAAATAAAGGAAGTGCTGGCGGCCCAGGAACCAGACTTTGGGCAATGGCTTTGGGATACATTGGATGATGAAACAAAAGACTTGCTGGAATTGCTTTTGGCAGAGAGATTGTCTTATTTCAGCAAGGAGAGGGAGAAAGAAAGCCCGGGGGATGCCCAGGAAGAACAGGAGCAGTTCCACAAATGGAGGGAATTGTTCACTGGGAAATATCCAGAGATGGAGAAGGATGGGAGTGATTTCCTGGACTGGCTGGTGGCCTGCCAAGGAAGGGAAATTGAGGATGTATACCGCTTTGGGATAAAAGAAGGAATCCACATAGCAAAATGGATTTTCCTTGCTTAAGTGAGGGGAATAGAACGGATAAAAGCAAATGATTGGAAGAAAGGAAAAAATATGTACCGTGTTGAAAAAGAGATATTGGGAGAAATAAAGAATGGGGATTCCACAGCCCAGGGAAACTCTATAAGTCAGATGGGAAAAATATTTTGTGAAGCTGTCGATGGAATACTTCGGGAGATGTTCGATTTCCAGAAGGTTAAGGGAAAGCTGATTTATCAGCTGGTTAATTTTGACCGAAACCAGGAAATGCTGAGGGAGCTTCCATATAAAGAAGTATGTGGTGACCTTACAGCAGTATTCATGATTGTGCTGGGGCAGGGAGAGCATGGGCGGGTGACCACCAAGGTGACGAACCGCCATATGGAGCTTTGGGGGACGGACATAGATGCCTTGTGGCAACTAGCAGAAGAAAATACGCCAAAGCTGTGCCCAGTAAAATGGATGCGCTTGCAAGATATGCTTAAGGAGATAACAGAAGGGATACCAGATTTCGGGAATCTGCTGGGGAGCTGCCACGATGAAGTGATGGGAATCCCGGGAAAAGAAAGAAGAAATCCATCTGACCTTATGTATGTGCTGACGAATACAGTAAACGTTAGAGGAGCAGCGTCCATCCTGTATCCCGGCGTTTTAAAGGAGATGGCAGAAGAGATGGGAGGTGATTTTATCATCTTTCCTTCCAGCATCCATGAAACCATCCTGGCGAAAATTGATGGCTTTTTTGACTGGGAGGAAGCAGAAACAATCGTCAGGGAAATCAACCGAAAGGAGGTAGCACCGGAGGATATCTTGTCAGATATGGTATACTATTACAGCCAAGAAAAAGACTGTATTATGCTGGCCCGGGAAACAGGGGGTGGAGTCTGCAGCATATTATGGTGATGGGCAGCTGCAGATAAGCTGCAGATACTGGCATCCATGGGGAAATCCGCCTGCCATAGTTTAAGGGCAGGCGGATTTTGGGATTGCCCTTGAAGGGCATAAATTTTTTTTGTATAATAGGGTTAGAAAGGTGAAAAGACATAAATAAGGGCAGGAACTTGGCTGCCCTATAGCAAATGAAGATAAGGGGAACTGGATGGAAGAAAAGGATGTAAAGAAGAATACCGACACGGCGATTGCCTACCAAAACAAAGACATCGTGTCCAAGTTTTTTGGTGACCGGATGAAAGGGAAATCCCTATCGCTGTTCCATTTAAAAAGTGATTTGAAGGTAGTGGATGTAAGGCCCACGAATATTCCAATCGTCCAGGCCAGGGAGCTTAGGATGGATAACCTATTTGAGCTGGAAGATGGGAGCGTGGCGATTTTAGATTATGAAAGTCAGTATAAGACAGAAAATTTTACAAAATATGGCCGGTACATTATGGAGGTGCTGGACCGCTGCTTAAGGGAGGGAAAGCTGCCGGATATCCATATGATGGTGCTGTACACAGCAGATATTGAAGAGGTTAACACGATTTTGGAATGTACGGCCTGTAAGATACGAGTAGAAGCCTCCTATCTGATGGAAGTCCCTTCCGATAAATGGCTGGAGGATGCCAAAAGGCACATATCAGAAGGCAAGGTTACGGATGAGGTGCTGATGCACCTGGTCATCCTGCCATTGACCTATAAAGGGGAGGAAGAAAAGCAAAAGGCAATCAGGCAATGTGCGGACTTGGCGAGGCAGATACCGGATAAAGAACAGGAGAGCTTTGTCATGGCGGGGATACTGACATTTACAGATAAAATAATCAGTGATGAAACGAAGCAGTATATCAAGGAGGTGCTTGGAATGACGCAGGTTGGAAAGATGCTGATGGACGAAGCTAGACAGCAGGGACTGCAGCAAGGGATACAGCAAGGAATACAGCAAGGAATGCAACAAGGAATGCAGCAAGGGGATATGGAAAGAGCAAAGAAAACAGCGTTAAATATGTTGAGGCGGGGGGATTCTTTAAATGATATAGCGAATATTTTGGATCTTCCGGTTGAGCGGATTAAAACCTGGGAAGAAGAAGCTTGTGCAATGGCATAAAAATCAAATTAATTAGAAATATATCAATGAGGTGTTAGGCATGACGCAGGTTGGAAAGATGCTGATGGATGAGGCCAGACAAGAAGAAGCAACCCAAACAGTTATGAATATGCTGAAATCCGGAAAATTTTCTGTAGAGGAGATCCAGGAATATGTCCCCAGATTATCAATCCATGAGATTCAAACGATTGCGGGGGAATTGAACCGTACTTGACTATAGCAAAGAGGGTGATGGAATGCAGCAGACATTTGGTTTTACAACCCCGCCAGAGGAACACTGGAAGTATTGCCCATACTGTATGAATCCGCTGGGGAAAGTGGAAATCATAAAGCGGAAAACGAAACGGATTGCTGTATGTAAAAAATGCAAAAAAATGATTGATGAACGTCATATTCGTTGGTAAATATCAACTTTATGCAAGAGGAAGATATCAATAGTTGACTGTGGGGCCAATTATCGACAAGGGGAACCGGATGGAAGAAAAGGATACAAATAAGAAGAAGGATACTGATGCTACGATTGCGTATCAAAACAAAGACATTGTTTCCAAGCTGTTTGGGGACAGGATGAAAGGAAAATCCCTTTCGCTGTTTGGATTGGGAAGCGACTTGAAGGTGGTAGATGTAAAGCCTACAAATATCCCCATCGTCCAGGCCAGGGAGCTTAGGATGGACAATTTGTTTGAGCTAGAAGATGGAAGCGTGGCAATCCTGGATTATGAGAGTGCCTATAAGAAGGCGAACTTTACCAAATATGGCCGCTATATCATGGATGTGATCGACCGTTACCTCAGGGAAGAAAAAGAGCCGGATATCCATATGATGGTACTGTATACGGCAGACATTGAGGAAGCGAAGGCCAGCATGGAACGGACTGCCTGCCTGCCGGATACAGGTGGAAGCATCTTACCTTGCCGGGGTTCCGTCAGAGGAATGGATGGAGGACGCCAGGAAACGCATAGAGGAAGGTAATATAACGGACGAAATGCTGATGCATCTGGTGATCCTCCCCTTGACCTATAAAGGGGAAGAAAAGAAGCAGAAAGCCATTAAAGATTGTGTAGACCTGGCAAAGCAGATACCAGATAAGGAGCAGGAAACGTTTGTGTTAGCAGGAATACTGGCCTTTACCGATAAGATAATCAGTGATGAAACGAAACAATATATCAAGGAGGTGTTGGGGATGACGCAAGTTGGGAAGATGTTGATGGATGAAGCCAGGCAAGAAACGAAAAAGAAGACAGCCAGGAATATGCTGAAAAGAGGGGATTCGTTGGAAGAGATAGCCGAGGTCTTAGAACTTTCCGTTGAAACGATTAAAGTTTGGGAACAGGAAGCGTGTGCGGTGGTGTAAACATCCATACACCAATTTATACACCAAATAGTTAAATAATCATAAACCCCAATAATCAAAAAATAAAAGGAAAGGCAGCGGATATGCCGGATTTAAGCGGTAATAAACCGTGAAAATCCAGTATATCCACAACCTCCCCTTTTTATCCGGCCCACCTGTGAAAGCACAGGCGGGCCGGATTTTTTTGCTGTACTTTCTTGAATCACAGAGCTTTTTTCAGTATAATAAAAACAGAGGCAATGCATTAAATCGTACAGATCAAAAGAGAAAGGAAGCTGAATGGGGCCGAAAGATACAGGTATTGCAGTAGCATATCAGAATAAAGATATTGTTTCAAAGCTTTTTGGAAATCACATGAAGGGAAAGCCGCTGTCTTTGTTTGGGCTGGGAACGGACTTAAAAGTAGTGGATGTCAAACCGACCGATATTCCGCTTGTCCGGGCAAGAGAGCTCCGGATGGATAATTTGTTTGAGCTGGAAGATGGAAGCGTTGCGATTCTGGACTATGAGAGTGAATACAGGAAAACCAATTTTACCAAATATGGGCGCTATATCGTAGATGTGATCGAGCGGTATCTGAAAGAGGGAAAAGAGCCGGATATCCATATGATGGTATTATATACGGCGGATATTGAGAGGGCGGAGACGGTACTTGGGCGGACAGCCTGCAGGATACAGACAGAAGCGGCGTATCTGACGGGAGCGCCGTCAGAGGAATGGCTGGAGCAGGCCAGGAAGAGTATTGAGAATCAGACAATTACAGATGAGACGCTTATGCATCTGGTGATTCTTCCGCTGACTTACAAGGGGGAAGAAAAGAAACAGAAGGCAATCAAAGAATGCGTGGATTTGGCAAGGAAGATATCGGATAAGGAACAGGAATCCTTTGTGCTGGCGGGAATACTGAGTTTTACCGACAAGGTAATCAGCGAGGAAACCAGGCAATATATTAAGGAGGTGTTGGGAGTGACGCAGGTTGGAAGAATGTTAATGGATGAGGGCAGACAGGAAGGCAGGCAGGAAACAGCCAAAAAAACAGCCAGAAATATGTTAAAGAGAGGCGACTCACCGGAAGCGATAGCAGAAGTTTTAGAATTTCCAGTGGAGACAATCAGGGCATGGGAGAAGGAAGCTTGCGTGTAACCGTTCAGAGGTTATCCGAACGGTTACGCCTGCGCAGCGATATAAAGGTCTGGCGGCAGTAAGAAACTGTCATGAAAACCGTTTGGCGGCAAAATGCTGTCTGAGATGTGATAATATTTAGGCAGGCCGGTCATGCGCTGTCTATGCTGCTGATTACCCCTCTTAAAGCATCCAACGGTTTTTTGCAGGCCGAAGCCCAGAGGAACAGCCAGTCGTAGGGGTTTCCCGGAAAAAGGTCTTCATAACCACATTCGGCCAGGAGGGCGTTGGTTTCGTCGCAGTAAATGTCAAAGGGACTGTGGTCAATTAAATCGGGCTGTAAAAGCAGGGCTGCCCAGAAATGATAAAATTTTAACAAAATCAGGCATTTCCGGATGGAATCATAGGAAGTGGAGCTTCCACAGCGGTTTAAAATATCAGAAAACGTTTTTTTGCTGGGGAAATTCCGTTTTACGAAGAGGGGGACCGGCGCCTGCCTGGAGAGGCCGGAATTGAGGGTAATCATCCGCTCTAACATAAAATCTACAGAGTCGATACTCTTGCCGGAGATATAATCAAATCGGCCGCCGCGGGCTGCCAGCAGGTATTCCTGTACGATAAGGCCGCATTGACGGACTTCTTTGGGGAGAAATGTCTTGCCGGCTTTGCATGCATTTATCACGGCTTTGTCCGATTTCTTTCCCCGTATGAGCTTGTCAAACCCGTTGATATATTTCATGGCAGTCTGATTCCACTGATGGAAAATATGTTTGTTATGTTTGAAAAAGCGGAGCAGTTCCTCATCGGTTTCACAGCGTTTCAGAGAATGGATGATGTCTTTTGTAAAAACGGTCCCGGAGCCGGAGGGGGATTTGGGGTCAGGGAACGCGCGGATGACGGCAATCAGCTTTTCAGCATGGCGATAGGGAAGCTTATGGGTGAGGCAGTAATCATAAACCGCTTCTTCCACGGTATGGCAGTTGAATGTCCTGTCAAAATAAACACGGCCGAAAAACCACTCCATATCGGCCGGGGAGACGGACAGGGCAAAGCATACATGAAACATATGTTCCCTGCTTTCGGAGGAAGAATTGGGGCGGCGCTTTTCCCTGAACCAGTCGAGAACCGTCGATTTTGTGATGGATATCTCTGCTTCTGAGAGCTTAGATAAGAGAAAACGGGTTTTGTCATCGGTATGGTCCGGGCGTCCTTTGTATCCATATTTACTGATCAGCTCTGTCAGTCCGGATGAAAACGAAGGAAAATGTTCCGGATTATTTAAATATTCCAGGGCATAGGCCGGATCCGCCTTATCAGAATCGATTGGCCAGTTAAAGCTGTCACTGGACTGTGTAGATGTAATTGCCATTATTCATTCTCCTTTAACTGCTGTAATTGTGTTCATTATACTACAATTCGGCCTGTTTAGGAGGATGAATTTTCGCGCTGCTGAAAGCGGAACATAAGATTTTATGCGCCGGAGCGGCTGATTTCGTGAGAAAGGGGGGGACGATGCTGGATGACAGAACAGCGCTTGCAAAAGGAGCGGCGGTAGAGTCAGAGGCCGGAGTGAAATATACGATCATTGAGGAAGCCGGGAGAGGCGCCAGTTGCATTGTATATAGCGCATTCTGCACGGATACATCAGGACACAGGCATTTGGTGCGGCTGAAAGAATGCTATCCCTGCCATTTGGATATACGGAGAAAGCAGGACGGCGGGTTGGAAGCGCCGCCTGGCGCGGAGGATGCGTTTGAAGGAGAGAAGAAACAATTTGAAGCGGCGTATGCAAAAAACGTGGCTTTAAAACATACATTGGGGCTGATCAATTCTACGGTGGATGCAATGGATCTCTTTTCCGGCCATCATACCCGCTATTCTGTCATGGCATGCATGGAGGGCAGGGATTACCGCCGGGATGCGGATGAGAATCTGCAGTCCCTGTTTACCCGGATCCTCACACTGGCAAAGATCATAAAAAAATATCATGACCATGGGGTGCTCTATCTGGATATCAAGCCCGAGAATATTTTTTTAATTCCTGAGACAAAGGAGCATATGATTCTGTTTGATTTTGATTCTCTGGTGGAAAAAGAGAAGCTGAGAGACGGGACGGCGGTAAGGCTTTCATTTTCGGATGGTTTTGCAGCCCCGGAGCTGGCGCGGGGAAACAGAAACAGGATATGCGAAGGGACTGATATCTACTCCATCGGCGCAGTGGTTTTTTACAAGCTGTTCGGAAGGACGCCCAATGCGTTTGACGGCGCAGTGGAGGCCAATTATGATTTCAGCCGGATGAAGATAAGAGATGAGCGGTATCAGCCTGATTTATACCGGGAGATGAGCGTGTTTCTGCATAAGACAATCGCCCCATCGGTTTTCAGCAGGTACCAATGCATTGACAACCTGATCGCGGCGCTCGAAACGCTGATCCGTATGTCAGATGTTGGCCGTGTCTTTTTATACCACAATTTTTCCTATAATTCGGCCTGCTTTATCGGGCGGAGGGAAGAATTGCTGGAAATAGGGGAAATCTTTGATTCCGGGCAGCAGCTTGTCTTTCTGTCAGGGATCGGAGGGATCGGAAAGACAGAGATTGCCAAAAGATATGCTTTTGAGAATGCCGGAAAATACGGAAAAGTTGTATTTGTCCCCTTTGCGGACTCCATTTTGGAAACGGTTTGCAGGGATGATCTGCGCATCAATGGCGTTGAACAGGGGGAGGAGGAGACGAACGGGCAGTATTTTGAGAGAAAGCTTGGTATCTTAAAGACCGTTGTTTCAGCCAATGACCTCATCATTCTCGATAACTTTGATGTGGATTATGACGAGAATCTGGAAAAAATACTGGAGTGCCCGTGCAGATTTTTAATTACCTCAAGAGAGGTTTTCCGGGACTATGATTACACGCAGATTGATGTGGAACGTCTGGGGGAGGCAGAAGAAATCCTTCAGTTGTTCCGGGTCTGTCATCCACAGGAATACGGCCCGGAGGAGCAGGAGCAGATTCAGGAAATCATTGAGATAGTAGACCAGCATACCATGACGGTGGAGCTGATCGCAAAATATCTGCGCACCACAGGCGAGAGGCCGGGGATACTCTTGAAAAAACTGCTGAGAACAGAGGGGATTGCCGGTACAGAGGAAACCGGCGTCCGCCACAGAAAGGACCGAAGGCTCCGGGCAGAGAGCATCCATAACCATCTGCTGGCCCTGTTTGATTTATCCGGGTTTTCTGCAAAACAGGAAGAGATGATGAGAAGCCTGTCGCTTCTGGGCTATGTCCGCATTGCGAAAAAAAGGTTTTGTGAATACTGCGGCGCAGAGGATCATGAAACGGAATTGGACATACTGATCCGCCGGGGCTGGGTGGAGTATGATGAAGCTTCCGGCAAGATATCGCTGCATCAGATTATTCTGGATCTGGTATATAACGATATGCAGCCATGCGCTGAAAACTGCCCTCATATCGTGGGCGCAATGACAGACTATCTCAGAGAGAGTATGCCGAATCATGTGGAACGGCGGATCCAAAGAAAGCTGCTGGGCTATTTTATCCGCAGAGTGAGGGGAGCGAATCTGGCTTATGCCGGGCTGTGCGTATCGTACTGCGAACACATAGCAAGACATTCAGAGTACCTGGATCGCGCAGAAGAAATCTGCCTGCCAAATGCGGAGAGGGGCTCAAGGGATCTGCTGCAGAGGATCTGCCGGGTGAAGATGCAGGCGGCGGGCTCGGATGATGATTTGTCTGCGCAAATGCTGGAGAGGGATGACTTTGACGAGGACAGATATTGGGAAGAAAAATCCGTGGAAGTCTGCAGGTTAGCAAGAAAAGCATACGCTTATGCCAGGGATTTCAGCGAAGAGCCTGCGTTTCTTGGAACCTTTTGTATAGAACTGGCCGGCGAGCTGGATGGTATTGTGGCAGACAGCCTGTTCTGGTCAATGCAGACAGAAAGACAACCCTATCTGGACCGAATCATGGATTTGATGATGAATTTGCTGGATGATGCAGCGGGATACTTTCTGAAGTCCGGGCTGGATTTGGGTGAAAAGAGAAGGCTGTTCCGCCAGATGCAGGAGTTTTACAGAACCGATGATTATACATCCATGTACCGCTCCATTTATTACGGCAATGCAGAAACGGCATATAAATACCAGCAGATTATCGACAGCCTCCGGGAGCCGGGGGATGCGGCAGTCTATATAGGGCCGGGCCATGCAGATTTGTCAGATCTGGCGAAGGAGGCGGAAGAACAAGGGGAATACCAAAAGGCGGTGGAATACTATCAGAAAGCCTGCGGGGAGGGGACAGAGCCCTACCAGACTGCGCTGCGCCAGATTGCGCATATCTATTTGAAGCTGGATGACAGGGATACGGCAAAAGAATATCTGGAACGAATACTGGAAATCGATAGGGAACGCGAATACGGGCATAACGTTCTGTATACGAATCATGTGTGCTGCGAACTGATTGACTTGTTTATGGAAGAAAAAAATGACGAAAAAGCCAGGAAGTACAGCGAAGAGTTAATTCATTATAATATCCGGTATGTGGAAGAGGAGAATAACGCCTTTCACATCAAATGGCTGATCGCGGCATATTATCGGTTATATAAAATAGAACCATGCGCTGAAAAAAAGCAGGAATACTGGAAAAGCGCCGCTATGTATTTTTCCATGCTTCCAGAAGAAGAAACATGTTCAGAAGAACTTGTGGAGTTTTTGGTGGAGCTGGCGGATCATCAGGAAAAAGAGGCCGATAAAATACAAAAGGCATTTGCGTACAGAGAGCGCGCGAAAGACGGATACATGTGGGAAAACACGATCCCGTTTCTGGATTATATTTTGCGGCTCTGTGAAGAAAAGCCGGAATACGCCAGGCAGCAGGTGATGGCCAGGCTCTGTTACAGCGAGGCATTGTCCCGGATGTATGCAGAACAGGGCGAAGAAGCCCTTTCACATGCCCTCAGGGCAAACGAGCTGTATGATCAAAGCGGAATGGAAGATGCGTATGTGTACAGCCTGATCCATAAAGCTATCGGACATTGCTATTCCAATAGCAGTGATTACGATTATGATCAGGCGCTGGAAGAAAAGAGAAAATGCAATTACCTTCTTTTAGCGGAGCATGACGCCGCGGGAAAATCAGAAGAGCAGCGGATAGAAATATGGAAGGAGGCAGCCCGCGCGTATAACGAGGTAGAAAACAGTGCGATGGAAGAACTCTGTTATGAAAGGCTGTTCGCGGTGTTTGACCCCATCCTGGGCCGGTATGCATACAGCGGATTTGACGAATACTGGTATGCAGCGTTAGAACAGGTTTCCTGCTATATGCGTTTAAAGAAATGGCAAAAGGCGGGAGAACGGATCATAGATTTATATGAAAAGCTGCTGGGCGAATATGGCAAACGGGCCCGTGAAAGCGATTCCGGGAACAGCGCCCGGGAATTCCGGGACAGGCTCATCACATGCGCGGATAAGCTTGCGGAGGCTCAGAGGGAGAACGAAGCATTCTGGATGTATATCATGGCGATCCCGGCCGGAGTTAATGGAACAATTCCGACAAAATGGCGGTGTGCGGATGATACGGCGGACGCGGTCAGGCAGAGAGAATTATGGACGGAATTTTCCAGTGTCCTGCACGGGACTGTCACAAGCCGGAATGTGGAGGACATCATCAATATTTATGAAAAAGTAAAGCCGGTATTGGAAGAAGATGTGGAATTAGAAGAATTTTATAAGGAGCTGAGGTGGTTTTCAGAAAGGTATCAGTACCAGAATATAGAGTTTAAACGGTAAAACGGGCGTGATGCCCGTTTTTTTCTGTGCGCCAAATACAGAAAACAAAAAGCGCGGCTGTCCAAAAGAGCGTTTGTAACAGTTCGGATAACCCTGGACTGTTATGGGCGTTGGCCAAAAATGGTTTTTACAAATTGAAAATAAAAATCTGGTAGAATATGGAACGCAGGGAATCAGGAGAAAGAACCAATCAGATTTTGAGGAGGTCACAGGCTGTGGAAGCAAATGAAAACCAGAAAAGGAACGGCAGGCGGACAGGGATCGATGCAGAGACGGAAAAAATAATAAGCATGCTGATTGCAGAACGGATTGCCTGCTCCGGGAGAGAATGGGGGAAGACATATCCGGAGGAGGAGCGTCAGAAAACGGAGCTGATAGAACGGTGGGAAGCGCTTTTAAAAGAGCAGCGCCCGGAAATCCTGAGGGAGAACAGCAGTTTCGCGGACAGCATCATCGCGGTTACGCGCGGGGAATTGGAAGGGCTTTATTTGTTCGGGCTGAAGGATGGGGTGCGGCTGATGCGGGCCCTGCTCCGTGTGTAAGCGGCGCGGAAGGCGGAGGCCCGGGCGATGAAATACCCGGGGAATGAACGCGTAATGCGAACGGAGATGGCTGTCCCGGAATTTGGCTGTGCAAAAACACCGGATAAGCCGATACAAAAGGAAATGGCAAAACAAAAATACGAAACAGGAAAAGGAGATAATTTATGAACAGCTTGTTATTATTTGCATATATTATTTTATCCTATATAGCGATTGACAGGGTATGGTATTCAAAGAGGAGCTATATTATTCGTAACCATGGAGCTTTCTATACGATGAAGATCTCGTTAGCGATTCTGTTTGGTTTCATTTTTATTCCGATATTTATCATACAGATGATAGTTTCAAAAAAATAGTGTCAGAAGCAGTCATATATTCAGATTTCCCGCGCCATTTGGCGCTCTGGGCCCCGAAAAGGGATCCTGTTTTTACATCGGCGAGACGGAAATGACATTCGCGCATCATCCTGGTACAGCATTGCATAAATAACGGTGAATTCAGCATCCGATATTTATGCGATGCTGTACTGGCAGGCGGCGGCAGGAGGAACTGGCTGGGTGCGCCAGTTCCCAGGATGTGAAAGTCACCTTAAAAAAGCTTCTATGATATAGAGAACAGCCTCGCGCTGCTTCCGGTTCAGCAGGCCCCATTTGTCTAACAATAATTCTTGCTCCTGATTCAATGATTTTCTGGTTCCGGTGCTGAAAAATTCGGACAGGGAGATGCCAAACGTATTGCAGATGATTTCAAGCTTATCGACAGGCGGAAGCAGATTTTTCTGGTACCAGGTTGCGATCGTGGATTGAGGGATATCTGAAAGCTTTGCCAGCTTGTATACAGAAAGCCCTCTGGCTTCCCGCAGCTCCTGTAACCGTTCCAGTACATTGAACATAATACCACCTCTTTTAAATTAATTATTACGATAATTTTATTTCGGCAAAACGATGGACAATAGATAAAAGACGTATAATATATATCGTATATACGATATATCGGCTGGAAATATGCAGATAGTGGAGATTTTTTAAGGAACAAAGAAGTGGAATTCCTGCTATGAACAGAATGTATGATGAAGCAAACCAATAAATGTAATTACCCGGAGATAACAAGTATGAATCCAATCATGTTAGAAACATCCCAGATGCTGAGAAATCATCCTATTTTAAACGAAAAGCAGAGCTATAAATTAAAGTATATCAATATACTGGAATACTTTATCCGCAAGTATTCGGCAAATGACGCATGGGCAAATCAGACACTGAAACTTTATATAAAAAAAGTCCTTGGTAATGAGGATAATTACCAATACAGGAATTTCAATTTGCAGCGCGATTCAAAACCTGTATTGGCGACAAAATTCCGAATTTTTAAGTTTTTTACATACCGATACTGCCTGATCATTGATTGTATATTTATCTGTGCATACGAAGATAAGGATAAGGGAGAACAGATTTTTGCAGAACTCTCATCTATATATCGCAAACGGTATCAGAAAAAGATTCGGCAGGTATTTGATTCTCTGTATGACCGTTCGGATTCCGTTGAGGGTATTGAGCAAATACAGTATTTGAAGACTTGTTGGGATCAAAACAGGGCTTTTACAGGGGATAAGCCGATTAAGGTAATTGTTACTGCAAATATGAGCGCAGGCAAATCAACGCTTTTGAATGCGTTTGTGGGTAAGAAAGTGAATAAAACGCAAAACGACGCCTGTACAGCAAAAATACATTACATCTTAAATAAGCCATACGATGACGGCTTTTGCTACGAATTGGATCATCTGTTAGAGTTGGATGCGGATTATAAAACCTTAATGGAAGATAACTCAGATAACAGAAGTTCTGTAATTATGGTTGGCTCTTTCTTTAGGACGGTTGGTACAAAGGCAAAACGGATCTGGTTTATTGATACGCCTGGAGTGAACTCTTCCCAGGATATTTCTCACCGGGAAATTGCCGAAAAAACCATTTGCAGTACAGACGCGGATTTGCTGATTTATCTGTTGAATGGTGAAAATATTGGAACGGATGACGACAGAAAACATCTGTTGTTCATATTGGACAATTATCACGGAAAAATTATTTTTGTTGTAAATAAGTTGGATCGCTTCAGGAAAAAAGAAGATTCCGTTACTGCTACGCTTGAAACTGTCATATCTGACTTAAGCAATATGGGATTTGAAGCCCCTGCTGTTGTACCGGTTTCGTCATATGCGGCATATCTTGCAAAAATGAGCATTTTTGCAGAACCACTTGATGAAGATGAGCAGGACGAATTCGACAGAATGTCAAAAAAAATGAAGAAAAAAGAATATCAATTCGGTAATTACTACCCTGATCATATACAAAGCAATGTCCGTGTCAGGAGAGAAGATGAAAATTATCAGTTACTGCTGCACTCAGGTCTGCCGTATCTTGAAAATATAATTTATAATATGAGGTGATAACATGAGAGAAATTTTTATTAAATACAATCCGTACAGCTTAGAAACAACCATTTTAATTGATAATGCCGCGCCTAAACAGAATAGCCGATTAAACTTCGGCGACCGCCGCCTTCAGGAATGGATTGAAGAATTACCTGAAATTCTTTTTGAGGAATGCAGCAGCCGTGATTTCAAAATTATTTTCCATGGCGCCATTCTCGATTACGAGGATGTTGAAGCAATGGCCCGTGAAGCGGAGAAAGGCGGCCTGAACATAGAACTGGAGCATATACCTGCAAAAGAAGTATCAGACAAAGAAGCTGCTATCAGTGAAATTTTCGATGAGATACAATCAGGTCCTTTTGACGAGCTTAAGCAGCCCGATGTAATCAAAGCCTTTAATATGGCCAAGAGCAGCGATTTTGAAGTAAATGTTGTCGCAACCATGAGCGCTGGCAAATCTACCCTGATCAACGCGCTGCTCAGACAAAAGCTTATGCCGGCAAAACAGGAAGCCTGTACGGCAACCATCACGGAGATTAAAGACAATGACGGCGATTCCTTTATGGCAAAGGTTTATGATACGAACGGCAATTTGATTCAGACTCATCCGGAGCTTTCTTTTGAAATTATGGATTCTCTGAACAGTAATCCTGATGTTTCAAGAATCAGGGTCGAAGGAAATATTCCTTTTGTTTCCTCCGACGATGTGGCGCTGGTTCTTGTAGATACTCCTGGCCCTAATAACTCAAGGGATCCAGAACATAAAGCGGCGACGTACCGTATGTTGTCCGAATCCTCGAAGACGATTGTACTGTATATTATGAATGCAACACAGCTTGCGGTGAATGATGACTATAATTTATTAAGCCACGTAGCTGACAGCATGAGAGTTGGAGGAAAACAATCCAGAGACAGGTTTATTTTTGTTGTGAACAAGCTGGATGATTTCAAAAAGGGTGAAGACAGCATTGAAGCAGCCATAACGAAGGTAAGAGACTATCTGCGTGATAATGGGATTGAAAATGCAAATATTTATCCTGCGTCTGCCCTCACAGCTCTCAATATCAGAACCATCCTTTCTGAACGCGATGACGAGGATGATGATGAAGTGTACGAAGCGAAAGGAAAAGTCAGGAAGTTTAACCGGAATCCTGAAATGTATTTTGAGACGCTCGCCCCGCTTACGCCGTCTATCCGGGGACAAATCGAGAACCGGCTTGCGGATGCGCGAAATAACGGGGACACTTATGAAGAAGCGTTAATCCACTGCGGCATCATACCGATTGAAATGGCGATTCAAATGTACGTCAGGAAGTATGCAAAGACAGCGAAGATTAAAAATATTGTTGACACGTTTTCAAAGCGTCTTGAAAGCGCAAAATCGTTTGAAGTTACGAAACAGGAGATTACTGAAAATCAGGACAAGCAGAGAGAAATCCTTGCAAACATTGAAAGCATCAAAAGGAAGCTCGCAAGCGGTGAGGACGCCAAACGTTTTAAAGGCCGCATTGAGCAGATTAACTATGACAGCGAAATCAGTAAGCTGGCAAATGAAGTCATTATGGAAGCGCAGAAAAGAATCACCGATCAGCTCTCTTCCAGTGACACAAAGATAAGCAGGCGTGAGGCAGAGGAGCTTTGCAGGCAGTTTGCCCGGTTTGCTGATAATCTCCAGGCAGATGTACAGGTGAAACTTGAACAGTTGATTGCGAATCATGTTCAAAAGAGTGCAAATGATTTACTCGATGAGTATAAAAAGAAAATTTCTGAGCTCGCTCAGGATGTGAGCGTCGGAAATGTTGCCATCGATCCGTTTGAATTAATGGCAGGAGATATTTCTACGGATGCGTCCTCTCTCATCAGCAATCTGACTGAGACGAAACGTGTTAAAGTGGATGAAGTCTGGGTGGAGAATACAAACAGAAAATGGTACAAACCATGGACCTGGTTCCAGGAAAAAGGGCACTGGAAAAATGTTTATGAAAATAAAGAATATGTTGGCGGCACAAAGCTTGCCCAGCGTTTTTTTGCTCCCATTCAGGAACACCTTTATGAGAATAGTAATAATGCCATCGAGTATGCCAAAGATCAGGCTAAGAAAATCAAGCGTGAATTTTCTAAGAAATTTACCGAACTTGATGGCGTGCTCAAAGAGAAACTTCAGGAACTTGAGGATTGCGCGAATGACAGCAAAGATGTTGAACGCAGAATCCGTGAATCACAGGCCAGACTGAAATGGCTTGAGGAAATCCAGATTAAGACAAAATCTATTCTGGATATTTAATGAGGGCAGGCAGCGTATGGTATCACCTGAATTCAAAGCAGTCATATCAAAGAAAAATTTGCTGCGCGTGAGAATTATGCTTAAAGATTCTTTTGTAGTGGATCCTACATTTGTACAGTTGGATGAAATGTTATCTTATGCTAAAAACAATCTTCCTGGTTTGCTGGTTCCTTATGATGGCGGTTATCTTGAAAATGACTCGTTAAAATGGGACTGTGATATGATGAATGAGGAGCTGGTTCAGTTGGTTACGAATTTCTCCGAAGCCAGAATAAACCATCTGAAGAAAGTGGTGGCCAAAGTAATGGCTGCAAAAGCGAAGAAAACGAAAACCAGGCGAATGGAAGAAAATGGCCAGAGATTCCATTCAAGGGGATCAACATCGGAATTTGCCGCCAGGCCATGGAAAGAGATGATAGGAAACGTTCATTCCACAAAAGAATTCGCACGGCATAATGCGCTGAAGGAGCTGATGAGCCAGGCAAGAAAGATCAACAGGATTATGTTTGAGGTTGAATCGAATAACGCCTGGAAACCTTACAACATTCACGAAATGGAACAGGCCGCGGAGGCAATTCTCATGGCGGTTCAAGATTACGAAGATAACAGATAGGGAGAATTTAGCATGGCTATAACAAATGAATTTATGGATGCGGTGCAGTCAGGAAACATGATGCGCGTCCGTATCATGTTGAAGGACAGTCTTTTAATAGATCCGACAGCAGCCCAATTTGACGAAATGGAGTTGCATGCGGCTGAAAAGATGGGGAATATCTATACGGAACACGATGGAGAAAAACTGGACTTTGATGTGAGCGCCTGGAACGAGGATTACCTTAATCGGCAGATGGTTACGGCCGTCAATAGCTTTTCAAAAGAGCGAATTGCTCTTTTGAAAGGAATGGCGCGGTATTTGTACAAAAATAAGGCAGACAAGATTCGGAATGAACGAAAAGAAATCTATTCCACCAGCGGAATCACACGTAAACAAGTGGGCGCGGGTATAACAGTTGCCGGCTCAGTTGCCGTTGTTGCGGGCATCTGTACTTCTCATATGGCGCTGACGATCGGCGGCGCTGCTGTTGCCGCTGTTGGAGTGGCATTAATTGTTAGCGATAAGGGGAATGACAAATGGGAGAAATAGCAGAGAAGAGACAGGAAATTGTACCCGCTGCGGCTTCTGCTTACCCAAATATCGCAAGTGAGTATCAGGCTGCCTTAAAAGTTGTTGACGACGTGATCCTGAAAAATTACATTACAGAACTATCCAGGCTGGAGATTGTTCCGTTGAGCAAAAGCATGCTGCAATCTAATATCCGGGACAATGTCCGCTTTTTCAAAATCACAGAGATGGCGTATGAAAAGTTGCTGGCAAGTCGGTGGAAATGCTTTCCAATGCTATTGCTGAAATGAGAACTTACGGAGAAGGATTTATTATTGCCGATCAATCTCCAGGAGCTGTTGACATTTCAGCAATCAGAAACACAAATACTAAAATCATCATGAGGCTGCCGGATGAACAAGACCGCCGTCTCTCCGGGAAGTCAGCCGGATTAAAAGACAGTCAGCTTGACGAAATAGCAAAACTTCCAAGGGGTGTCGCTGTTGTGTATCAAAATGACTGGATTAAGCCGGTTCTCTGCAGGATTGAGAAATTCAGGGGAGAAGAAGGCGCCTATAGGAGGAAAACCAGCATAGTTCCTGATTCTTCAGGCGAACAGAAAAAAATTCTTATCAAAAATCTTCTAAATAAGGCCACAGGTGAAAAGCTTGATATGACAATAGGCGAACTAACCGATATTCTGACAGGTATGAATATTTTAACAGAAACGAAGGTCAAAGCATTACGGGCATTGCGGGTTCATGGCGATTGTTCTCTGAGTGAAGTCAGCCCAGTTATTTATGATTTGGTTTGTACATCTTCTGCCGAAAAAGAAGCCGATGCTGCCGGGTCTGTCGAAGAATGGAGGGATGCCTTTGTCTATGCAAATGATTCCATCCTCGCAGGACTTGACAGAATTGCTCAAAACACTGTGCTCGAATGTATTTTGCGTGAGCAGATTGAGCGCTATGGCAGGCCTGCTGAATACCTCGAGACATGGAGGCGGTTTCTTAAGGAAGAGGTGATGTGATGTCCCCATTTGCTATAAAGGAAGCCACAGAATGTTCAAAAGGCAAAAGCGAGGTAAGAAATACTGCAAAGGCATTTGAAGAAAGTAAAAACGAAGTTAAGCCTCCGAGACATATTACTACAATTAACGAGGGCCTTGCCGGCCAAATCTATCCTGGTACAAATGTAGAATATAAAAAACGCTCATTTATGCTCAACGGTGAGAGAATAGAGGGTGTTTTTCCACAGTTTGACAGCAAATTTGAGACAAGGCTTCCACAAAATTTGTGGAACGCTTTCGATACAGAACAATTTAGGTTTTGTACACAACGGCTTGCAAAACAAATTGAAATAAATCCTGATCTGGCAAGCCATTTTACATCAAGGCAGCTTGAACAGATCAAAAACGGCGAGCCCCGTATTTCCGGCTTAACCTGGCATCACAACGAAATTTCGGGTAAAATGCAGCTTGTCAGCGCGGATGAACATAGTATGTGCCGCCATACTGGCGGCCGAAGTATCTGGGGCGGCGGTTCTGATTGCAGATAGGAGGTTAAAATGGCTATAATATGGAAATATAAAATTGATTTATCGGACGCTTCCGTGTTTGATAAGATTGAAAAAGAACGCGGTATTTCCTTTCCGGATGAACTGAAAAGATTTATCTCAGAAACAAATGCATCAACACCGTCCAAATATAACTTTATGGCTGGTAATAATGAGCGTGTTTTCGGCGCTGTGTTATGCTTTAATGACGGAAAAAGTGAGACAGACTCCGTATTTACTGCCCTTTCAATCATTGATGACAATAATTTAATTCCATTTGGAATTGATCCTTTTGGCAATTATATTTGTTATTCCCTGAGGGAAAAACTGGTGGTCTTTTGGGATCATGAAACGGGAAAGGTTGTATCTACAGGCGCTTCCCTGACAGACTTTATAATATCGCTCTATTAAAATAACAGGCTGCGAGGCGCGGCCTCCTTTCATTCATTTGTTCCGGATTAAAGGATAAACCTCATCGCGCCGGCACAGATGGAAGCCAACAGTATCACTGCTCAAAAAACAGTTACATAGCCCGCTATGCGCCTGATTTTTGAGCAGCGCTCCCGAAGAAAAATTCTGCGGATTAATGGGAAGTTATTTCGGGACAGTTTCTAAAAATTTACGCTTCTTTATCCTCCTTCCCCGCCCCGTCCTCCTCTTTTAGCTGCCGCTGCCGGACTTCTGTCTGCTGGGCTTTCGCCGCGCGCTGTGGATCGAAAAGGCGGACTAAATGGAGGGAGCTTAAGAGGGAGATCACAGAAAATCCAAGGATCAGATACAAAAAGAGGATCTCCCCAAAATAAGCGGGGGCTGCCACAATGGCGAGCGCAGGAAGCAGGTTGATCACCATAATAAAAACCGTGAAGACGCCGTTCTTCATAGAAAACAGGAAGGCCCTGCGGACACTTTCCTTAACGCCGGCGTCAAAATAGGCGAGCACAGGAAAAACATGGCTGAGCACAGCAAGATAAAAGTAAAACACAGCCAGTATGACCACAATAAACACAAATCGGAACGGTATATCCCACAGGATGGCGCACCAGAGATCCAGGGCAAGAAACAGTCCCGCAGCCAGGAAGGCAAGGAACAGCAGGGTCGCCTTTTTAAAGGAATGCCGGAAGGTTTCAAAAAAGGTTCTGATAATGGGCGGCTCCTCATAGAGGGCGTAGCGCATTGTGATTTCATAGAGGGCGCAGGTTGACGCGCCGATCGTAAAAATGGGCAGGCAGCACACAAACCACAGTAAATTTAAGAGAATTAAATCCGTCAGGCGGTTTAAAAAATTTGCCAGTGTCCCTTCCTGAAGAAATTTCATGCAGAAATCCCCGCTTTCTTTAAATTTAAGATACGATTTTGACGCCGCTCAGGCCGCCGGGGCCTGGGCTATTCTAACTGGAACTGCTGTACCAGAGAATTCATGCTCTGAGATTCGTCCGACAGCTCCCGGGATGTTTCAGCGCTGCGCTCGGAGGTTACGGAGGTGGCGTGGACTACAGAGGAAATCTGGTCGATGCCCCTGGTAACCTGGGAAATAGCGCTGGTCTGATTCCCGACCGCATGGACCATGAGGCTCATTTTGTCCGTCACATTTCCGGCAAAGACGCTGGTTTTGTCCAGGGCGTCGGTTACATTGCCTACGGCCTGGCTGCATTCGGCGACCGCTGCAATCGAGCCTTCAATGAGCTCCTTGGTGGCCTTGGCCGCCTCATCGGATTTGGAGGCCAGAACGCCGACCTCGTCGGCCACCACAGCAAAGCCCTTGCCGTCAACGCCCGCCCGCGCCGCCTCGATCGCGGCGTTTAAGGCCAGAATATTGGTCTGGAAGGCGATGGTTTCGATGGTATCAATGATTTTGCCGATTTCCCGGGAGGAGGTCGAAATCTGTTCCATGGCCGAATTCAGATCTTTGACATAATCCACGCTGACGCCTAACTGGGCTCCGGCCTGATCGACGAAATGATTCGCCTCTATAACAGCATCCGCCGTCTCTCTGGCGCTTTTGTCGATCTCGCCGATGGTAAAGGAGAGGTCCTTTACAGCGCCGGCCTGCTCCGCGGCCCCCTGGCTCAGGGACTGGGCCCCGTCCGCCACCTGGCCTGCGCTGGCAGCCACTGTCCCGGCAGACTGGCGGATCTGACGGAGCGTGTCCTTAAGAGCGCTGTGGATGGAGCGTATCGATTGCTCAATGGCAATAAAATCGCCCCAATAAGAGCGGTTTATCTCTTCCCGGAAATCGCCGCGGGCCATCTGCCCCAGGTGGTGAGAGACGTCCTGCACCACATCATTCAGGTGGGAGAT
The DNA here is from genome assembly GCF_943193115.1 of Otoolea muris. Classification (NCBI taxonomy): domain Bacteria; kingdom Bacillati; phylum Bacillota; class Clostridia; order Lachnospirales; family Lachnospiraceae; genus Otoolea; species Otoolea muris. The sequence goes on along the minus strand of NZ_CALPCY010000003.1, from coordinate 192,807 downwards.
CGTTGTCCCCAGGGCGTTTGTCAGCTCAGCCGTTTCATCATTGGACTTTACGACAGGGGTGGGTGTATGTAAATCGCCGTCAGAGAGGCGTTCCAGCCGGGCGACGCAGGCCCGGATAGGTTCGGAAATCGAACGCGCCATTCGTATCGCGACAGGAAAAGAGGCGATTACCACCAGAGCCACAACCAGGATCGTGAGAAGGATGCTGCGGTCCAGGGTGGACTTAAACTCGCGCTGGCTGGCTTCAATGGCAAGGCTCCAGTTTTCACAGCCGCCGATGGGGGCAAAGCCTACCAGCTTATTGTCGCCATAAAACTTATAAGCGCCGAAGCCGGTTTCCCCCTGGATCATGCGCTGGTTGACCGCGGCCACATCCGCAACGCCGGGGTCGGTTTTCGCGGCCTCAATCATATTGGAGCCTTCCTCCACGACCGAGCGCTCCCGGTGGCCGATGACATTGCCCCTCTGATCCAGGATATAAGCCACGCTGTCATTTCCCATGGCCAGATTAACCACAATATCCGTCAAAAAGTCGGCGCTGATACCGCCATAGACCACCCCTTCAAAGCGGCCGTCGGTCAGGATCGGTACTTCAAGCAGAAAGATCATCTGCTGGCCATCGCTCATGATATTGGAAATATAGGGCTGCATGGATGTCCTGCACGCCTGGAAATAGTCCTCGCCGCCATAGCTGATGCCAGTGGAGGCGAAACCGTTCGCATCCATCTTTCCGACATAGAGGAATCCGTTGCGGGCCGCGATGTCGTCCCGGATCGGGCTCAGATTTGGATCCGTGGGCTCCGATTCGCGGAATACTTCAGAGGCCGCCGCCTCGGAAAGCGCTGTCCAGTAGTTATCCATCCGCCAGCGGACCGCGTCCGCAGCTATCTGCGTGGCAGGCCCCAGGGTTTTTTCCATCAGGGCATCGATGCCGCCCGCATTCAGCAGGGCGGTGATTGTGCCAATCAAAATCGAACCAATCAGGACGACGGACAGCATGCTAACCAGAATTTTTGACTTGATCGACTTCATGGGTTTTGTTCCTTTCATTTCTTAAATTGTTACAATCCTCCGCCCGGCAGACTGGCACAGCGTTTTTTAAAAATCATTCTGCATCATCTGAATGAAAATGAACGTGTCGCCGGCTGCCCGCGGAAATCAAATCTATTCTATCATAGCTCAGGGATTGCCGCAATATGGTCTGAACAGGGAATTGTACGAATGGATCGCTGCGGATAACCGTTGAGATAACCTCTGAACGGTTACGGCATACGGCCGCTACACATTCGTACGGTCAGCGCAGCAGGTGCGCAGACCTATCTGAACTGATACCGCTGCGGTTACTGTCCACAAAACAATGTACTTATGTTAAGCGGACGATTGCAGGATTTTGTTTATCGTGGGAAGGCCGCCAGCGCCAGATCCTGTATCCATAAGGAACCCTGCTTCCACTTATGATATTGCGTGCGAACAGCAGCCGTCGTTTCCGCTGGAATTAGAAAAAGTGCACAAAAATTTCACGATAAAATTATATACATTTCACATTCTTTGCATTTTGGCGCAGAAATTTATGAAAAGCTATGGACAAAATTCGGAGAAAGTGCTAATATATAGCCACAGACATGGAACGGGTTCCACAAACCCGGAACAAAACCACAGGAGGCGTCCTGTGGTAAAAAATGAAGTATATGGAACGGGTTCCATATAACAAGTTTAAGGAGGAAAATGATATGAAGAAAAACAAAGCAGCCAGCTTGGTTCTGGCATCTGCGATGGCTTTATCACTGACAGCCTGCGGCGGTGGCGGCGGCAGCGCCCAGCCGGCTGAGAGCGGCGGTTCAGACGCCCCGGCAGCTCAGGAGGGAGGCGTCAGCTTATCCATATGGAGTCCGACGGATAAAGAAGCCGTGGAGAAATGGTGGGTGGAGAAGATTGGCGAGTGGAACGCAGAGCACCCGGAGATTCAGGTAAGCCGTGAGGCGATTGACCGTTCCGACTCCTATGCGTATGAGAATAAGATTACCACAGCCGTTACGTCCAACGATCTTCCGGACATCTTTTTCGTAGACGGCCCGGCGGTATCTTATTACGCAGGCAACGGCATTATCGTACCGATCACGCAGTTCTTCAGCGAGGAAGACCTCTCTGATTTTGCGGCTTCAACGGTAGCCCAGTGTACATATGACGGGGAGCTGTACGCCATCTCCGCGACGGAATCATCGGTGGCCCTGTATTATAATAAGGATTATTTAAGCGCCTGCGGCGTGGACGTGGCGGACATCGAGTCCCGCACGCTGGATAACCCGCTGACCTGGTCCGAGCTGGCGGAGATTGCTGAGAAATGTACCACAGCGGATTATGTGGGAACCCACATCATCATGGATCACGGCGAGGGACTTCCGTATGCGCTGGAGCCCATGTTCATCTCCAACGGCAAGGATTTCGTCAGCGAGGACGGTTCCCAGGCTGACGGATATGTCAACAGCAGCGAGTGTGTGGAGACCGCCGAGTACCTTGCCAACCTGATTGCAAACGGCTATGCCAATATTGACCCGATCCAGGATGAGTTCTTAAACGGCGCCTGCGCGACCATGCTGGGCGGCTCCTGGGATGTGGCAATCTTAGAGGGAAGCGCTGATTTTGAGTGGGGCGTAACTTACTATCCGGTATCGGATAAGACTAAAAAGGCCGTTTCCCCGTGCGGCGACTGGTCTGCAGCGGTCAGCAAGGATTGCAAGAACGTAGAGGCAGCGGGAGAGTTCCTCCAGTGGCTGATGAGCACGGACAATGTGGCTACCTATGCAGCGGCAGTTGCGAAGCCGGCTACCCGCACTTCCTCTTATGAGACGGAGGCTATGGCTGAGTACAAGGAAGGCGCCCGCGCCCTGTTCGTGGAGCAGCTTCAGAACACGGCTGTTCCCCGTCCGAGAACGCCATCCTATTCTGTATTCTCCACAAAATTTGCGGAGTCTATGACAAATATCTTCTCAGTGGCCGCTTCCTCCCATACGGTGGATACCGCGGAGATCCAGTCTGAGCTGGACGCTGTAGCGGAGGCATTTAAGGAAGATTACGATATGTATTATGCCCAGTAAAGGGGAGTAACAGCGGAACATTGGGAGCTGCTGCAGTTAAATGGTAACAGTTCAGAAGGGGCATCTTCTTGCCCGTCTGCGCCGGACAAAAAGCATCGGATGTCCATCCAATGTGGAATCTGGAGAAAATTTTGGCTTTTAAGCAAGCTTAACGCCAAAATTTCCTTCACATTCCCCGCCGTCTGAACTGTTATGTTAAATGAGGTGTTTGTCCGGCTCATCCCCTGCGTTTCAGGCGCAGGGAAGGCCGGACGGAAAAGAGAGCCGCACCCGCGATGCGGTGCGGCTCTTTTCTTATCAGGAAACGGCGTTTTGTGCGGCAGGTTTTTGCCGGCCGCCGCGGCGTCTGAACGGTTGATTTTAACAAAATGGGGCCTTGTGTACAGCTTGTCCGGTATATGGGAAGCACGCACAAGAGGCCAAAAGAAAGAGGGGAAAAATATGTCGAATAAGGCCAGTCTGCCGGGGAGAAAGAAAAATGAGCGCGTCGCCGCTTATGTATTCAGCCTGCCTGCCATGTTTTTGCTGATTGCATTTCTGGTGGTGCCGATTGTATATACCATCCGCTATTCTCTGTTTCAATATCAGATTGTAAGGCCGGATAACATTAAGTTTATCGGCCTGCAGAATTATACGAAGCTGTTTACCGACGAAAATTTCTGGCTGTCGCTCAAGAATACGGTTTACTTTACGGTTCTGGTTGTTCCGTTCCAGTGTGTTCTGGCATTGGCGCTGGCCATGCTGGTTTCCTCCAAGTTTCGCGGGGTAGCCATTTTCCGTACCATGTATTTCAGTCCGCAGCTTACCTCTATGGTTGTTATCTCGATTCTGTGGACCGTGCTTTACAACTCCAATCCGAATACGGGCCTTATCAACTCGCTTCTGGTGAGTATCGGGCTGGAGCCGATCAACTTTTTGAGTAACCCGAAAACGGCGATGAATGCGATTATCTTCATGTCGGGCTGGCAGGGCGCCGGTTATCAGATGATGATTTTCCTGGCCGGCCTTCAGGGGATTCCCAGGGATCAGTATGAGGCGGCGTCCGTGGACGGGGCCACCAAGGTGCAGCAGTTCCTCTATATCACGCTGCCGGGCCTTAAGGGAACTATCAAGTACGTGGTCATGATCACCATGATTCAGGCTATGAAGCTGTTCACACAGCCGTACGTTATGACGCAGGGCGGCCCGAAGAACAGCACAAAGACACTGGTTTATTACATTTATACCCAGGGCTTCCAGCAGGGTAACTTCGGCTACGCGTGCGCGGTGGCAACCGTGTTCTTCATCATCGTAGTTGTGATGTCCCTGTCCATGAAGAAGCTGATTGCGGCTACGGATTAAGAAAGGAGGATAAGAAAATGACAGGTTCTATGAAAGCGTCGAAATTCCTGACTAAATTTTTATTCTATGCGGGAAATATCATCATTGGTATCATTTTTGTATCTCCTTTAATCTGGATGATATCCGCGTCACTGAAGCCGGAGGCGGAGATCTTTGCAAATATGAACTCCATCGCCACCTTTATTCCGGTTGACGCATCCTTAAATAACTTTGCAGAGGTGTTCTCACGCCTTAACATGGCGCAGGTATTTAAAAATACGCTCGTCTACATTGCGCTGATTCTGGTGTTTGACCTTCTGCTCAACTCGATCTGCGGCTATGCGCTGGCAAAATTTGATTTCAAAGGCCGGGGCCTGATGCTCAGCTTTATCGTTGCGCTGATGGTAATGCCCATGGAAGCAATCATGCTGCCGCTTTACATTGAAATGTCCCAGATCGGCTGGGTGAATAAGCTCCCGGCCCTGGTGGTGCCCTTTATCGCCAAGTGTTTCTCGATTTATATGTTCCGCCAGTTCTTCTGCGATATTCCGGATGAGCTCCTGGAGGCGGCGTCCATCGACGGCAGCAGCCCGATCCGCACCTTCTTTACCGTAGTTATGCCGATTTCCAAGACGGTGTATGCGACTGTGTTTATCCTTGATTTCGTGGCGCACTGGAATGACTTTATGTGGCCGTTCCTGGTTATGACAGGCGAGAGCAAGCGTACCATCCAGCTCGCGATCCAGGTCTTCTTCGGAACGCAGCCGATCCACTACAGCGCGATCATGGCGGCTCTGGTGGTATCCGCGATTCCGATGCTGGTAATGTTCATTTTCATGCAGAAGTATTATATTGAAGGAATCGCTTCTTCCGGTATCAAGGGCTGATTGACAAATGCCGAAAAACGAAGTAAACTGGATAGCATGGTTTACCAGAGCTTGTTTCAGACAGGCTGGCCTGTATATGGAGGCTGGAGCAGGAGGGGATATCCTGCCTGCGGCGGCGGTTTGGGATTTAGGTTTTAGGTATTATGGTTACAATTCAGGATGTTGCAAAGCATGCGAATGTAGGAGTAGGGACCGTTTCGCGCGTGCTGAGCGGTAAGGGCTATGTCAAGGATGAGACCAGAAAAAAGATTCAGGCCTCGATTGAGACTCTGAATTATACCCCGAATGAGAGAGCGAGGAATCTGTTTTTCCGCAAAAGCGGGATTGTGGCTGTGATTGTGCCGGAGATGGCGCATCCGTTTTTTGCGCAGTTTGTCAGCGCTTCGGAGTCGGTGCTGTGCGAGATGGGCTATCAGACCATGATCTGCAATACGTATTACGAACAAAACTATGAGCGCCGATACTTAGAGATGCTCAAACAGCAGAGAGTGGACGGGATTATTTTCGGAGCGCACACAGCGCTGGATGTCACCTTATACGCGGATGTGGATATGCCGATTGTGGCGATGGACCGGGATCTGGGGGAACATATCCCCTGTGTATCGTCTGACCACGAGTCAGGAGGGCTTATGGCAGCGGCGGAGATGATCCGCTCCGGATGCCGGCATGTGGTCCAGCTTATGGGTGTCCGGGGAGAGGATAAGGTCGCGACGCCGTCGAGCGAGCGCCATAGAATCTTTAAGGATGTTCTGAGCGGCGCGGGGATCCGGTGCAGTCCCTTCTATATCAAGTGGCATCTGTCAGACTACAGCTATTATCAGAAGGTGGCGGATGAGATATTTGAGGCGTACCCGGATGTGGACGGGATATTTGCCACGGATCTCACGGTTATGGCTGTGCACCAGTGGGCGGGAGCCCGCAAAAAGCGCATTCCGGAGGAGCTTAAGCTGGTGTCGTATGACGGAACGAACGGAGTGAGGCTGATACGCCCGCGCGTCACCATCATTGCGCAGCCGATCGAGCGGCTGGCAAGGGAGGCTGTGAAACTGGTGGTTGACTTAATTGACGGAAAGCCTCTGAAGAATAAGAAGATTAAGCTGCCGGTTTCCCTGATTCCGGGCGAGACCACCCTGTAAAACGGGGTGGCCGCGTATGTGGAACCGGTTCCAAAATGAACATTAAGGCGCCTAAGGCGCAAGGGAAAGGAAAGTTATGAATCGAGGTAATAACATGAAGAGCAGTAAACTGACTGAGGCAAGAAGCTATGAAACGAAATACGGAGATCAGATAAGCCCCCAGGAGCGCCCTCTGTTCCATGTTACGCCTGCGGTGGGCTGGCTGAACGACCCCAACGGATTTTCGGTTTACAAAGGGGAGTATCATCTGTTCTACCAGTATCATCCGTATGACATCAATTGGGGCCCCATGCACTGGGGGCATGTGAAAAGTACGGATTTGCTCCAATGGGAGCGTCTGCCGGCTTCCCTTGCGCCGGATCAGGAGTACGACGGGCAGGGCTGTTTTTCGGGAAGCGCGGCGCAGACGCCGGACGGCAGGCATCTGATCATGTATACAGGCGTCCGGGGAAAGGATAATTCGCCGCAGTGCCGCCAGACCCAGTGCATGGCTTACGGAGACGGGGTGGAGTATGTCAAATATGAGAACAACCCGGTTATCTCCGCCGAAATGCTGCCAGAGGGGTGCAGCGCGTCTGATTTCCGCGATCCGAAGCTGTGGTGGGACAGGGAAGAGGGCTGCTATTATGCGGTAGTCGGGAACAGGACAGAGGACGGCAGCGGCGCGGTGCTTTTGTTTACCAGCCCGGACGGATTTCAGTGGAGCTATGTATCCATGCTCGACCGCTCGGGAAATAAGCATGGGCGGATGTGGGAATGCCCGGATTTGTTTGAGCTCGCGGGAAAAGGGGTGATGCTCGTTTCGCCCCAGGAGATGCGCGCGGAGGGCCTTACGTTTCACAACGGAAACGACGTTATCTGCCTGATCGGAAGCTATGATAAGACGGCGCATTCCTTTACCCGGGAGGAGATTGCGGCAGTGGATTACGGCCTGGATTTCTACGCCCCCCAGACGTTAGAAGCGCCGGACGGGCGGCGGATTATGATCGCCTGGATGCAGTCCTGGGAGACCAGCCATTTTCATCCCCATGGGACAAAGTGGGCGGGCATGATGACGCTTCCCAGGGAGCTGTCCCTTGTGGACGGGCATCTGATCCAGACGCCCGTCCGGGAGCTCCTTTCCCGCCGCGCCAACCCGGTTGTGCACAAGGGGGCGCGGCTTGAGGGGAGGACAAAGTTTCCCGGTGTCGAAGGGCGCGTTCTCGACATGACCGCTGAGTTTCGTGTTCCGGACGGAGAGGAGCTGCCGCGCTCTGTCGCTGTCCATATCGCGGAGAATGAGTCCTACAGGACGGCGATCATCTTTGATCCGCGCGAGAACACGGTCTGCCTTGACCGGACGGATTCCGGCTACCGCTATAACATCGTTTCAAGCCGCAAAGCGCCGGTGCGGGATCAGGGCGGAAGGCTGAAGCTGCGGATTGTGATGGATCGGTTTTCCGTGGAGGTGTTTATCAACGACGGGGAGCAGGTGATGAGCGCATGCCTGTACACGCCGCAGGAGGCGGATGGCATCACGTTTGAGTCGGACGGGGCGGTTCTGCTGGATGTGGAAAAATATGAGATTGTATTAGATTAAAGTGGATAAAAAAACCGTGGCGTCAATCAGGTATTGGTTGACGCCGCGGTTTTTATCCGGCAAAAACGCCGCCAGCCGCCCGTATTTCCAGGGAAACGCTTCAAAAGAGCTCGGGGCAGCCTTCTTTTTTTAACTGGAGGACGCGCTGGTTCGTGCTTCCGCGGAATTTGAGGCTGATGTCGTACTGCTCCTGGTCGAATTCGCCGTCTACGAGGATATCGACGCAGTTTAGGAATGCGTCCGTGACCTCGCATCTGGCCCTGCCTTCGGGGTTTTTGAGGTCTGTTTCGTACGTATAGCCTGTATAGCACCAGATATCCTTTTGCGGGAACTCCTCCTTAAAGCGCAGAAGGAGCGGCAGGAGCGCCCGCTGGTTGACAGGCTCCATGGGCTCGCCGCCCAGGAGCGAGAGCCCGCGTATATAGGGGGGCCTGCAGGAGTCAAGGAGCGCCTGTATCGTCTCTTCGGTAAATTCCGCGCCGTAATCAAAATCCCAGGCAATTTCATTGAAACAGCCCTTACAGCGGTGGGTGCAGCCGGATACAAAAAGGCTGGTACGGACGCCGAGGCCGTTCGCAATGTCGCAATATTTTATATCCGCATATTTCATCTGTGTCCCATCCTTTCCGGGGCCGGAAGCTTAAAGGTGCAGCACCCGCTCCCGTATCTCCTGTGTGCGTCCCTGATTCCAGAACTGGGTTCCGATGTAGCCGCAGGTGCGCCTGGCCACATTCATCTTTTCCTGATCCCGGTTGCCGCATTTTGGGCACTCCCAGATCAGCTTATTGTGGTCGTCCTCAATGATGCGTATCTCGCCGTCATAGCCGCAGCACTGGCAGTAGTCGCTCTTGGTGTTGAGCTCCGCGTACATGATGTGATCATAAATATGCTGCATGACGGCCAGGACGGCCTCGATGTTGTCCTGCATATTCGGAACTTCCACGTAGCTGATCGCGCCGCCCGGGGAGAGCTTCTGGAACTGCGCCTCAAAGGTCAGCTTGTCAAACGCGTTGATCGGCTCTGTCACATGGATGTGGTAGCTGTTGGTGATGTAATTCTTATCCGTCACGCCCGGAATGACTCCAAAGCGGTCCTGAAGGCATTTGGCAAACTTATAGGTCGTGGATTCCAGCGGCGTCCCATAGAGGCTGAAAGCAATATTGGACTCCGCCGCCCATTTTTTGCAGGAATCATTCAGGTGATTCATAATCTCCAGGGCAAAGGGCGTGGCCTCCGGGTTCGTGTGGGAGCAGCCTGTCATATAGCGGACGCATTCGCACAGGCCGGCATACCCGAGGGAGATCGTGGAGTAACCGCCGTAGAGCAGGCTGTCAATGGTCTCTCCCTTCTTTAAGCGGGCCAGCGCGCCGTTCTGCCACAGGATGGGAGCCACATCCGAGGGCGTGCCCTTTAAGCGGTTGTGGCGGCACATCAGGGCGCGGTGGCACAGGTTGAGGCGCTCCTCCAATATCTCCCAGAATTTGTCCATATCCTGCCCGGAGGAGCAGGCGGCGTCCACGAGATTGATGGTCACAACGCCCTGGTTAAAGCGCCCGTAAAACTTCGGCTGCCCGTCCGGCTCGCGGTATACGGTGAGGAAGGAGCGGCAGCCCATGCAGGGATAGCAGTTTCCGTCCTTTAATTCCTTCATGATTTTCTCGGAAATATAGTCCGGGACGAGGCGTCTGGCGGTACACTTCGCGGCCAGCTTCGTGAGCTCCCAGTAGCGGCTTCCCTCGCGGATGTTGTCCTCCTCCAGGACATAAATCAGCTTGGGGAAGGCGGGAGTGATATACACGCCGGCTTCATTTTTAACGCCCTGGATCCGCTGGCGCAGCATCTCCTCAATAATCAGGGCCAGATCGTCCCGGGTCTGTCCCTCGGGTACTTCGTTTAAATACATAAATACGGTGACAAAGGGCGCCTGGCCGTTTGTGGTCATCAGTGTGATTACCTGGTACTGGATCATCTGGACACCCTGCACGATCTCGCGCTTGACGCGCATCTCAGCCATACTGGCGACCGTCTCATCATTGGCCGGGAGGTTCTGCGCCTCAAGCTCCTGGCGGACCTCGCGGCGGAATTTCTCACGGCTCACCTGCACAAAGGGGGCGATGTGGGAGAGCGTGATGCTCTGCCCGCCGTACTGGGAACTGGCGATCTGGGCGATCGCCTGCGTCGCGATGTTGCACGCTGTGGAAAAGCTGTGCGGGCGCTCGATCATGGTTTCGCTTATAATCGTGCCGTTCTGCAGCATATCTTCTAAATTGACCAGACAGCAGTTATGCATGTGCTGCGCAAAGTAATCCGCGTCGTGGAAATGGATAATGCCCTTTTCATGGGCTTCCACGATATCCTGGGGAAGCAGGAAACGCTTTGTAATATCCTTGCTGACCTCGCCGGCCATATAATCCCGCTGCACACTGTTCACAACCGGATTTTTATTGGAGTTTTCCTGGAGAACCTCCTCATTGTTGCACTCGAGCAGGGAAAGGATCTGCTTGTCCGTGGAGTTGGACTTGCGGATCAGCTCGCGCTTGTAGCGGTAGGTGATATAATTGGACGCGACCTTATAGGCGTCCTGCTTCATGATCTCCTCCTCTACAAGATCCTGGATCTCCTCTACGCTGGGGCTGCGTTTCATCTGAATGCAAAGTTCCGTCACCTGCTCGGTAACTGCCTTGATCTGGGCCTCAGAAAGGCGGTCTGCCTCGTGAACTGTGGCGTTTGCTTTCGTTACGGCCTCCTTTATTTTAATGGCGTCAAAAGGAGTTTCCATACCGCTTCGCTTGATGATATTCATGTTTGCCTCCGCTATCTTGTATTTGATTTGTGTCCGAAAACTACATGTAGTATTATAATACAAATTCCAAAATAAGCAAGGGGATTTTTTGTATACATGAGTGACGGTTCAGACAGGTCTGCGCAATGCTTGCGCTGACCGTATGAAAGTGTAGTGGCCGCGGGCATACGGCCCATCGCGAAGCGATTCTAAATGGCCGTATGCCGTAACCGTTCAGAGATTATCTGAACCAATGGGGTTTAGTTAAGCGGACGATTGTTTATCGTGGGGAGGCCGCCGTCGCCAGCTCCTGTATCCAACGGAACCCCGCTCCCGCTGCGCTTTTCTCCGAGCGGGAGCGGGGTTCCGTTGGATACAGGAGCTGGCGACGGCGGCCCTCTCACGACAAATAACGCCCCGCAATCTTTCACTTCGCTTATCTAATTACCATTGGTTCAGAGGTTATCTGAACCGTTACATACATGAGATTGGTAATCGCGAGGAGCCTGCCAAAAATATTTTGCAAAAATCCCCGTCTTGTTATATACTAAAGACGGGCTGCCGCGGCAGCAAAAATATTTTATGGAAAAAGGAAGGATATAACCTATGGCATTATTAGAAAACTGGCGCAATCAGGCGTATGGGGACGGGCTGGACGATAAGAAAAAGAACGAGCTCTGGGAACGCTATTTTAAGATTGAGAAGGGAATCTACGAAAAGCTGCTGTCTGACCCGGCCCAGGTAGTGGAAGGTACTGTGAAGGAGCTGGCGGAGCGGTACGGGACAGAGGTCTTTATCATGACCGGGTTCCTGGACGGGATTAACGAGAGCTTAAAGGGGTATGAGAACCCGATTGAGACTATGGAGGAGGACACGCCTGTTAAAATCGAGATCGATCCGGAAAAGCTCTACTATAACATGGTCGAGGCCAAGGCGGACTGGCTCTATGGGCTTCCCCAGTGGGATTCGATCCTGGACGCGGAGAGAAGGAAGGAGCTGTTCAGGGAGCAGAAGGCGTCCGGCACGGTGCGCAATGAGCAGAAGATTTATCCCAACGATCCGTGTCCCTGCGGCAGCGGCAAGAAGTATAAAAAGTGCTGCGGCCGGAAGTAATTATGATGCCGCAGTCTCGCCGCGCCTGATTCTGCAGGGCTTCGGGGAGCACATGTAAGCGGAGAGAGGGAGAACTATGCTGAGGATTACGCTGGGAGATATTACGAAAAGCCATGCGGACGCGATCGTGAATGCGGCCAATACAAGCCTTCTGGGCGGAGGCGGCGTGGACGGGGCGATCCACCGCGCGGCGGGGCCGGAGCTTCTTGCGGAATGCAGGCTGCTTCACGGCTGTAAAACGGGGCAGGCGAAGCTGACAAAGGGCTACCGCCTGCTCGCGAGGTATGTGATCCATACGCCCGGGCCGGTCTGGAACGGAGGGAGAAACGGCGAAGAGGCGCTTTTAAAGAGCTGCTATGAGAGCTGCCTGGCCCTGGCTGCCGAATATCAGTGCCGGACGGTCGCTTTCCCCTCTATCAGCACCGGGATCTATCATTTTCCCCTTGAAAAGGCGTCCCGGATCGCGGTGGAGACGATTCTGGAGTTTTTAAAGGGGCATGAGGAGATGGAGATCGAGATGGTCTGCTTTGACCGGGAGACGAAACGCTTCTATGAGGAGGCGCTTGAGAGCCTGGCGCAGCCGTCCTGATGACGGCAGGGTGCCGCCGCATACGGGAGAGGATAAACGTGCGTTTATATGCGTGGCAGAAGGAATGTATACGCGCCTGGAGGGACAACGATTTTCACGGGATTGTGAATGTTGTGACCGGGGCGGGGAAGACGATTATGGCGCTGTATGGCGCCAGGCTGCTGGAAAAGCATCTGCAGAGTGTTTCTCCGGCCGCTTCCCTGCGCGTAAAGGTCGTTGTCCCCACATCTGCGCTGGCCGCCCAGTGGGAGGCCGCCATGAGGACGTATCTTCCGGGCTGCGGCGCGTTCCATCAGCGGCCCGGTTTTCACCACAGTGAACGCAGGGATGATCCGGGCCGGCGCCACATGATCTATGTGATCAATTCGGCCCGTTACGCGCTGGCCCGCCATATTCTGGCCGACATCCGCGCCGGCTTTCATGTCCTGCTGATCGCCGATGAATGCCACCATTATGCCAGCCCTGAGAACCAGAAGATATTTGATTTTCTGCGCGCGGGCGCGGATCTTGAAGGCCGCTATCATAGTCTTGGCCTTTCCGCCACTCCTCTGACGGGCGGCGGGAGCGCTGTCCTTACATCTGCCCTGGGCAGGGAAATCTATCAATACGGCTTTTCCCGGGCAGCCAGGGAGAAACATATCTGTGATTTTTCCATTTTTCAGATTGCAATGTCCTTTTCCTGTGAGGAAATGGAGGAATATAAGGAGATCAGCGAGAAGCTGTCTCTCTCCCGCAGGCGGCTTTTGCAAAGCTTTCCGTACTTAAAAACGCTGGATCGGCAGGCATTTTTCGCCGCCGTCCGCCGGATTGCAGGGGAAGATAAGAACCGGCTTTCTTCCTATGCTAATGTATTCCTGAATCTCTCTTACAGAAGACAGGCGGTCACCCATATGGCGTCGTCCCGGATTTCGTGCGCGCTCAGCCTGGCGGACCGGCTGGATCCCCGGGAGCAGATCCTGGTTTTCGGAGAGCGGATCCAGCAGGCGGAAGCAGTATACCGCGCGCTGCTGATGAAATACCCGAACCGTGTCGGCTGCTACCATTCCGGTATGACGGCGCAGGCCAGGAAAAATATCCTTGGCCGTTTCCGCGACGGGGAGCTGCGCATCCTCGTGTGCTGCCGCGCCCTTGACGAGGGGATTGACGCGCCGGGGGCCGGGGTCGGGATTGTTTTGTCGTGTACGTCGGTAAACCGCCAGAGAATCCAGCGCCTGGGCCGCATTCTCCGCTGCCGGGAGGGAAAGGATTTTGCCAGCCTGTATTATTTTTATATCCCTGAATCAACTGATAACAGCGCATTTCTTCCGGATCAGGCGGAGCGTTTTACACTCTGCGATCTGTCGTATCTGGCGCAGGAGGACGCGTTTGTCCATCCCGCGTATGAGAAGGCGGCAAAGGTTGTGCTGAGCGAGGTGTGCAAAACGTATACGGATGAACGGCTGATCCGGGAGGCGCGCCGCTGCCTGTCCCTGGGCCTTGCGCGATCGGACTGGCTGATGAGCGAGGCGGCGTGTGAGGAGAGGATACGCAGGGCGGAGGATCAGGGGGAGAAGAATTACTGGATTTGTATGCGGAAGATGGCGAAGGGGCGGTGAGTTCTTTGTGAGAGGGCCGCCAGAGCCCATAACATTGCGCCTGAACAGCAACAATAAGAGAAATTTGTAAAATTATGTCAAAAAAGGTTGCTTTACCCCCTTATCTTTAGTATACTGATCCAGAAATTATGTATGTATGATAAATATGAAGGAACGGAGAAATTCATGAACTACGAAGATTTATACGAGGAGCTTGTGCCGCTGGAGAAGCGGATGAAGGACGCGCTTGCCTCCCTCCAGAAGCTTTACAAGGCAGTCGCCAGGGATACGGAATCGGGCGATATCAGGAGCCTTTCCAGGAATCTGGCCGGTTTTTCGGATCTTTTGCAGGAACAGGCGGCTGCTGCGTCCCGGCTTTCAGAGGCGGTAAGGGCCTTTGACGGAAAGGAATACTATGAAAGCGGTGATTTTACCGCCCAGATGCTGGAATTGTGCCGGGAGAAGGGGATCGACGTGACGGGGGAATATCCGGTATTTGCGATGTTTCCATATAAGGTGCGGCTGGACGCGGAGAATCAGGATGTGTATCTGGACCGGAAGCGTTTTTCCTGTGTCCGTCCGCAGAGCTTTGTGCAGGCCGTGAAGGCCGGGCAGGATCGCCTGATGAAGGCAGGGTTCAACGCGCAGGCGTTTGCGAATGAACTGGCGGACGCCTATGATCTGGCGCTCCTTAAGATGAGGAAGCAGCCGGAGGCGGATCTCTACCTTTCAAGTCTTTATAAATACCTGGTTCCCATGGGGAGGTTCCGCAGGGATTACGATCAGCAGAGCTTTGCGTTTGATCTGGCGCGCCTGTATGCCTGTGTGGATGAGATTACGACAAAGAACGGGCGAAAGATTCAGTTCGGGCCCAACCGTGAGAACAGCAAGGCGATCCGGATCCTGGATTCGGGCGGGAACGAGCATTTTCTGGCGACCATCCGTTTCTATGAGGGTTAGGATGTCACTGAATAACCCGCATATAGCCCGCGGGTTGTCCGGCGGCAGTTCTTTATAAACTCATTTGGTGAAACAGGCGCGCGCGGGAAAGCGCCGGATGTACTCCCGGAAAATCGGCCGCCAGGGCAGGCGCGGAGTAATAGTTCAGGTTGTCTGACTGTTACGGCGCGGAGAGACTTCCGGGGTACATGCCTGATGTACTCTCGGAATCTCGCTGTGCCTGATTTTGTGAGATGATTTTTTGTCAGATGTGCACAAATTTATGAGGCGTACGTGGAGCGTACGTTGATTAAATTTGGGTGCATCTGGCGGAAAATCAGCCGCAAAAGCAGGTGCAGAGAGATTCCGAGAGTACATCCTGTTGGAATGGAGGAAAATATGGCATTGGAGACGGCGTCCGGGGCGGACGTTTTACTCTATACGCCGTCGGCGGAGGAGCTCCTTTTGGAGGGAAAAGCGCCGGGCAGGGGATCCCTTGTCAGGGAGCTGTCGGCCGGGATCGGTTTCCTGGCCGATTTCTGGGCGGATCGGTATTTAAAGGAGTATATCGCCTCAGGCGGCAGCAAGATAAAGTTCATAACCGGAAAGACAGGCAGCGGGAAAAGCCATTTCCTGCAGCTTTTTTCTGTTATGGCAGAGGAATTGGATTATAAGACGGCCGATTTTTCGGCAGAGGATATCTGGCTCCATGATTTTAAGGATATTTATGTGGAAATTCTGCGCCAGTGCGATTTGATGGAGTGCCTGCGCGGCTGTGCCAGGCAGGTCATCGCGCGGATGGGCTACGGGGCGGATGAGATTCCGGATGGCATGACGTTTATGGATTACCTGTCGTCCCGGGACATGGGGGATGCGCTGACGAGGCGCGAGATACGCCTGCAGCTTAAAGAGCTTTTTCTGGAAAATCCTCTGATGGACAATAATTTCGCCCTGGCGTGCAGCCTGCTGACCGGCGGGATACTGGGCCATCCGGTGCTGGAGCGGCAGAACCAGGAGCTCCTTCTCGGCTGGCTGCGGGGCGACAAGACGGTGAAGCTGGCGCTGCTTCGCGCCCTGGGGCTGTCGCCCAGCCGGATCACGCGCTACAATGCGCGCCATATGCTGCGCTCCCTCGCGGAGGCGGTCCGCATCAGCGGGCGTGCCGGGCTGCTTGTCTGCGTGGATGACGTGGATATCCTGCTGAGCCGATCCAGCCTGGCCCCGCTTCATTATACAAAGCTGCGGCGCGAGGATACATATGAAAGCATACGCCAGTTGATCGACGAGATAGACAGCCTGAGAAACATCATGTTTCTGTTTGCCGCGGACCGGGAGCTGTTTGACAATGAGAATACAGGTGTTAAATCGTACCAGGCGCTGTGGATGCGGCTCCAGAACGAGATCGTGGGAGAGCACTTTAACCGCTTTGCGGATATTGCCGATTTAGACAGGCTGGCGGCCCAGGCGTATACGCCGGAGGTTCTGACAGATATGTCGGGACGCCTGGCGGCCGCGGTTCATGCACAGGAGGGCGGCGCGAACGCGCGGGTGATTTCCAGGCAGGAGGCGCAGGAGATTTTAGAGGGCGCGGGCCTCGGCGGAGTGGGCATTCCCAGGATGGTAAACGAAAGAACCCTTGGAGGTGAGGCGTATGTTTGATATGGAAGCGAGGCGTGTGATCGAGGCGCTGCGTTCCGGGATCCCCTCCCGGGCCGTCGGCCAGTATTTTTCGGAAGCCCGGCCGCAGCTCATGAAGGAAATCTCCGGCCGCCTGGACAGGGTTTCGGAGAGCGGCCGCCCGGACGGCATGGTTATTTCCGGAAAATATGGGGAGGGAAAGACGCATCTGCTGAACACGGTCTTTCATCTCGCCCATTCCGGGAATATGGTGGTTTCCTACCTCTCCCTTGGCAAGGAAACGCCCATGGACAAGCTGTATCTGCTCTACCAGAAGATGATGAATAACACCTACCTCCCTATGCGGCGGCAGCCGGGCTTTATCCAGGTTCTGGAAAAGCTGACGCCGAACAGCCCCCTGGCCGGCGAGATGCTTCCGTACGCGGCAAAGGAGCTGACGACGGATAAGCTCTATTATCTGTTAAAGGCGTATATGAGCACCGAGGATCAGGAGGAAAAATTTCTCCTTCAGGCGGATCTGGAGGGGGATTTTATCGCCAATGCGCCGCTAAAGCAGATTTATAAACGGATTTTCAGCCAGACCGTGAAATTTAACACAACATTCAGTAAGACAAAGCACTGCGCCGACTATTTCGCCTTTATGAGCCATCTGTTTGCCGGGCTTGGGTATAACGGATGGGTGATTCTGATAGATGAGGCGGAGCTGATGGGGCGTCTGGGGAAAAAGGCGCGCCTGAATGCATACCGGAATATGGCGAAATTCCTGCTTCCGGACCGCAGCCTGGAGTCAGTGTTTACCATGTTTGCCCTGAGTTCGTCGTATGCTGAGGATGTGATTGAGAGCAAGCATGAATTTGAAAACCTGGCCGCCGTCTACCCGGAGGAGCAGGAGCCGGCCAGGAGCGTGCTGAACATGCTTCTGAAAGCGCCGCAGCTCAATCCGCTCACGAACGATGAGATCCGGCAGGTTTTAGCAAGGGTGCAGGAGTTCCATGGCCGCGCCTATGACTGGAGCCCCGGCGTGTCAGTGGACGCGATCGCCAGGGCCACCCAGGCCGGCGGATACCTGCTCCGGACGAAGATCCGGGCGGCTATCGAGTTTTTCGACCAGTTATATCAGTACGGGGAGGCCGGAAATACGAGGATCAACGAGCTGGGGAAGGAACAGCTCGGGGAAGAGGTTCCGGCGCTGGATGAGAATATGTGATCACGGATTTTGCGGTATTGATTTGGAGCCGGGTTTAGGTGTTAAAATGTATTCGATCAGTTAGGAGCTGTGCAAGAGTTATTTCTGTACAGCTCCTTACTATTCACAAGTTATTTCCAGACAGTTTCTAAGTTTTAAGGGCCGCCCTTGTTACCGTATACGCGCGAAAATTTGCAATAGTGTTGCTATTCTAAAAAAGAATATGGTATACTTACCAGGATATTTAAATTTAGGAGGGATTTGCAGATGAAGAAATTTATGGATGAGTTTAAGACGTTTATCGCGCGCGGCAACGTCATGGACATGGCAGTCGGCATTATCATAGGCGGCGCTTTCACGAGTATAGTCACTTCCCTGGTGGAAGACATCATCAATCCGCTGCTTGGATTATTTGGCGGTATGAATTTTGATCGGCTGCAGGTGAACCTGCTCGGCGAGGTAACGCTGAATTATGGGAAATTCATTACCGCGGTGGTAAACTTTCTCATTATGGCGTTTATCGTATTTATGATTATGAAAGCAGTAAATGGCATGGGCGATAAGCTTACCAAAAAAAAGGAGGAAGAAACCGCAGCCGCCGTCAGGAAGTGTCCGTTCTGTAAAAGTGAGATAGCAATCGATGCGACAAGATGCCCGAACTGCACTTCCGAGCTTGAACCGGAGAAGGCGGTTTAAGCAGAAGCCGGAGCACAGGGCACAGACCCATATGCCGGATTATGTGGGATGCCGCTGCTTGCGCATCCGCGTTTTGCTCATTTGGGAGCGGGTTGTTAATCCAATGTCTTGCCTGCATTGCCATAAATGGCATGCAGCCAAGTTATTGGATTGCAACCGCACAGGTGGAAATTCATTATAGTCTTTAACTAATATGATTTAAAACAAAGCACTGTAAGCAGCAAGGAAGCGAGGGAATAAAAGAGATAATGAAACCATATACCCTGATGCACAAAAATATCCCTGTAGCCGATTTGGCGCTGGACACCGCTTCCGGCGTAATCATATCAATCGGCGCGGTTTATGAGGCGGCTCATGCGCCGGTGGGCGTTCCGGCGAGAGAGGGGAGCATGGACCGCGGAAGTTTAAACGAGTGGTGGAGGGGACGCGCAATCCCGGCGAGCCGTTCCGGGATAAGGGCGGCCTTGTCAGAATTGGGAGTGTCTGCTCCCGAGCTTCTATTGGAGAAATGCCTGGGCCTGAGTTTGTCTGACCAATATTGGATCCGCCCCGCAGGTTCGTCTCTTTTATGGGAAAATGTCAACTTTTTTGATAATCCGTTTTCAGAGGATGTGGGAAATATCCTTTTTGGCAAGGAACCGGGCAGCGCCGAAATCAGCCTGATGTCCCCGGACAATACATCCGACGGCTGGCTGAGGAAAAAGTGGAAAATCATAGATGGGAAACGGTGTCTGATAAAGGGCGGCAGCGGCGCTGCCCGACAGGAGCCGTATAATGAGGCGCTGGCCAGCCGGATCATGGATCGGCTGGATATCCCTCACGTTTCCTATTCCCTGCTTTTGGAGGAGGATTATCCATACAGCGTGTGCGAGGATTTTATAACGCCGGATACGGAGCTGATTTCCGCATGGAATATCATGAAAACAGCCAAAAAGCCGAACCATGTATCCGTATACCGCCATTATCTTGACTGCTGCAGCCGGCTGGGAATTGGGGGCGCAAAGGACGCTGTGAACCGGATGCTGGCGCTGGATTATCTGATTGTCAATGAGGACAGGCACCTGAATAATTTTGGCGTTGTGCGCAGAGCGGATACGCTGGAGTATATCGGCGCAGCCCCGATTTATGACAGCGGTACGTCCCTCTGGTTTGACAGACCGCTGCCGATGATACATGCCCGGGCAAAAGCGGTCTGTAAGCCATTTAAGAACAGCCATGACGAGCAGATCCGGCTGGTAACGGATTTTAGCTGGCTGGATTTTTCGGCGCTTAACGGGATCGACGAAGAATTGAGGGAGATTGTAAGGGGCTCTCTGTTCATTGACGAGGCAAGGCGCGAAGCTTTGTGCCAGGGGCTTATGGACAGGCTGGGAATGCTGGAGGAGGCGGCTCTGCTTTCAACAAAACAGGCGTATGTTGAACGGACGGAATTTGACGTGGCGCAGGATGTAGCGTACAGCGGCGGTGGAGACGGGCAGAAAATATAAAGGACAGGAACCGTTTGGGCCGTGTGGGAGGCTTGGCATCCTGACATTCAGACACAGGATTTCCGGATGGGGGAAATCCTGTGTTTTTAAAAGTTTGTAGAAAACAGAACGAATTATAATCTGCAGTATAATAACAGATGTATAGCGCGCCATCCGTCAGAGGCCGAAATTAATATACATCTTTTCACAATGATCCATGATAATGCCGTCCAGAAACTCCATAATCTGATCGGTGCGGTTATTATTAAAATCCCATCCCCAGTTTCCGTAATCAAAGGTATCGCTGTGCTTTTGTGTGCTGGCTCTGTATTGGTTAAAGTTTTCGTACAGGACTTCATGGAACACATTTTCTCCCAGATTATTCTCATGGCTTTTTCTCATATTGTATACATCAAACAAAAACTCCGTGTCCCACAGCATCAGCGTATATTCATTGATTTCAAAAGCCGCGCAGTCAATTCCCATGGATCCCATTGCCCGCACAAGATTATAGTAACGATAAGGTTCGCTGGCCAGCCACATTTTATACATGAGTTCAATCTGATGCTTATCGGAGGCCAAATCAGGAAACGGGTCGTTTTCCCACTTTTGCCGTTTTGCCTTCACTGTCTGTATTATGTTTTCCACTTCCGCATCGTCAGCCTGCTTGTCCCAGAAGCGGTTGATATCCATACTCTGGGATAATTGCTCCATGCGGGTGCTGATTTGTTCAAGCATCGCTTCATTTTGTGTGTAATCGTCTATTTCATTGGACAGCTTCTCCAGGCTCTGTTCCATACTGGCCAGTTCTGTCTGATAAATGGTATGAATTTCCAGATCCTTTTTTCCATTGCTGAAAAAATCACCGATGTGCGCTATCATATCAGGAAAGGTTATATTTGCCTCATAGCTGGACAGGATCAGGATCAGGGCGGCGGCAAGCCCGCACAGGCAGGCAGTCCATTTCCGTTTTTTAGGATCCGGGAGGGTGAGGTAGGCCGTCACGCCTGCCACATAACACAAAATAAAGATGATTTTCCAAAATGGGCTGGCTATATCTTTCGAGATAAGCGTTAAGAGCATTGTGGTCAATATAGACAGAATGAATTCGAGGTTTTCGTTTTTTGTTTGCTTTTCTTCCGTATTCATAAAATTGCTTCCCCTTTTAAATAATTGCCTGTTGAATTATACACCGCTAAAAACCATGATATAAGGCATAGCAGGCAGGAATGTTTATCTGTAAGCGGCGGCATGGGCGATCGCTTTGGTCACAGACGGCTTAAAATTGATACTGAATTTATTAAAATAAGACATAATCTGTGTGTCCAGACGGGCCATGATGGAGTTTGTATCCACATCGCTTAATTTAAAGCGCCAGTTCTTATAATCAAGATCATCCTCATACCGTTCATTCCGGACTTTATAATCATTATAGTATTGCTCAAATAATTCATAAGTTGGGTTTTCGGCCAGTTTTGTTTCCATATTTTTTTTCATGTTATAATAGGCAAACAGTCGTTCCGCATCCCACATTATAAGTTTGTACTCATCAATTTCATATGCCGCACAGTCAATTCCCATAGGTTCCATTGCCTTGATGATATTGTAATAATGATAAGGAAGTATACTCAGATACAATTTATAAGCGATCTCTGTTTGATATTCATTCAGCGGCTGGGTGAGGAACGGGCTGCCTTCCTTTCTGATTTCCTTCAGAATGGCGTCTACTTCCTGCTGATCTTCCTTGTCCTCCCAAAATCGGTATGTATCGATATCAAAAATGAGTTTTTGGATATTATCGTCTAATTCATCCAGCTTTTGTTTATACGGCTCATTTTTAAAATCAGCAGTCAGCTTGTCAATACTCTGATTGATGGAACGCATCTGCTGATAATGGGATGCGTAGGTTAGCGCATCACCGTCTTTCTGGATGAAGAAATTTCGTACATGCATAATGTAATCCCTGGCTGTGATATCATTCGTCAGCGTGGATGACATGAGGAGCAGGAAGGACGCGGCCATGCACATACCTGCTGCAAGCTTCTTTTTATGGCGTCTTTCTTCGGAGGGAGCGCTGAGAACAGCCATAAGCCCTGCGACAAAGCAGATAATGAAAGCAAGCCGGATGTACAGATTTGGAATCGCATCAGATAGAATCGTTGACAGCAAAGCGGCCAGAGTGGATAAAACAATTTTTGCATTTTCATTTTTCATAAACAGATCCTCCAATAATGAATAAGATTGAATTATGGAAAACCAATACATATAGTTTACTATATAATTGGGAATTTAACAAGCGTATATGTCTGAAATTATATTCATATATCATGAACTGTTCCGGAAGATGTGTGAACAGTTACTTCTTAACAAATGCCATTGGTTCAATCCGGCGGAGGGTGTACACGGTAATATTATTGTAAGAGTTCAGACGCCGGATTTCCTGCAGTCTGAACGGTTACACATTATTTCAAGTTAAGAATATCGTAAAAATTAAACATTTGACATCTCAAAAAGATCGTTCTATTCTTTATAGAAGAAGGCGGGAAGATGGCTGCGTCAGAGTATGCATTTGCAGAGCAGGCAGACTGCCTTTCATCATTTCATTTACTAATTCCGGGAACATTCATTTTAGAGTATTTTAGGAACACGTTTTTGGGGAGCAGATAAAAATTTTGAGAAAATACGGGGAGATTTGATTTATGAATATACATAGATGGCTCTGGCAGGCCGGAGCGGTAAGTTTTTTGGCAGTTTCAATGGCATTCTGCCTGAGCGGGTGCGGGAGCGCCGGAAAGCAGAGCGGGGAGCAGACAGAGGAGTCCATTTCCGCGCAGCCTTTGGAAGAGGGTTCGGACATCATGGAAGGAGACTCTTCCCAGGAAGACTGGATTCTGGGAGGCGCCGGTATTCTGCCCGGGGAAGGCTCTGAGTATGAAACGGCGCCGGAGGAGACAGAACCAGAGCCAGACCCTGCGCCGGAGTATTACCGGCCGGGGGTGGAGCATGAATCCGTGGCAGCGTTGCAGGCGCGGCTCATGGAGCTGGGATTTATGGAAAATGACGAGCCTACCACTTATTACGGAAGCGTGACGGAAGCGGCCATCAAAACCTTTCAGCGGCAGAACGCACTGCCTGAGGACGGGATCACAGGGCCCTCCACGCGGGATGCGCTCATGGATCCCGGCGCAAAATATTATGCGGTGGGAAACGGCGATCAGGGAGAAGACATACGGCGGATTCAGAGCCGTTTGTACGAGCTTGGCTATCTGGCCACGGAAGATCTGGTGACTGGCAGTTTTGGCGACAAGACCCAGGAAGCGGTCATCAAGCTCCAGGAGGTCAATGATCTGGAACCGGATGGAAAGGTGGGGCGTCAGACCATAAATCTTCTCTACAGCGATGAGATAAAGCCCAATATGCTGGCTTTCGGCGACAAGAGCGAAGTGGTCCAGGCGGCGCAGGCGCGTTTAAGGGAGCTCGGTTACCTGACCACAGAACCGGACGGGACATACGGCACGGATACGTCCATTGCGCTGAAACAGTTTCAGTCCAAAAACGATCTGGTGGTGGACGGATATCTGGGGCCGTCTACAAGAGCTGTGTTAAACAGCGCCGATGCGGCCCCTAACGGCATGTCGCTCGGCGATCAGGGCGACAGCGTGCAGCGGGTTCAGCAGCTTTTGAGCAAATACGGCTACCTCTCTTCGTCCCACGTAACCGGGTACTTCGGAGAGGTGACAGAGAAAGCGGTTAAGAATTTCCAGACAAATAACAGCCTGGCAAGCGATGGCTCCGTAGGCATGAAGACCATGGCAAAGCTGACAGGCAGCGATGTGCGCCGCTATTCGGGCGGCTCGTCGTCCGGAGGCGGTTCGGGAAATTCAGGCGGAAAAAGCGGCGGGAGTTCTTCGGGCGGCGGATCGTCAGGCGGCAGCTCCGGAGGCGGCAGCGGGGCAGGCGCTTTGATTTCCATTGCCAGCTCCAAGATCGGATGTCCGTATGTCTACGGCTCCAAGGGGCCGAATTCCTTTGACTGTTCCGGATTTGTATACTGGTGCTTAAATCAGGCCGGAGTCAGACAGAGCTACTTAACCTCGTCAGGATGGCGCAGCGTGGGAAAATATACGAAGATCACCAGCTTTGGCAATCTGCAGGCAGGGGATATCATTGTGGTCAGCGGCCATGTGGGGATTGTGGCAGGGGGAGGCACGGTGATCGATGCGTCCTCCAGCAATGGAAAGGTGGTACACCGCTCTCTGGGATCCTGGTGGAGGAATAATTTTATCTGTGGATGGAGGATTTTCGGGTGAGGCGGATCGGGCCATGTCCGTTATGCGTCTAAGCGGTTTATTCCCGCGGGAAACGAGCCAGGTGGGCATGCTTGCATGCACATTTGGCGACTGCCGCGAGGCTCAACACCCCTGCTGCTCTGTCGCGGGGGTGTTGACTGGGAAAGCGCAGGAAATTTACATATGTTTTTCCTGCGCTTTCTTTGTTTTCTGTATCATTATCTGTTGAGATATCCGGTAGTAGTTCACATCGAATGTCATGAACTTTAGCGGGGAGGATTAAATTTTCCCTGGCTGTTTGACTGGAAATTGCCGCCGTGTTTCGTAGAATACATTAATCTAAGAAATTTTTCTCCATTATACTACGCTTCTTTCGTTATTTCAATGGGATTTTCTATCAGAAATGTTTAAAAATTTCAATAAATATCTTTGTGTATTTCTTAATTTAATTTTCCAAACAAAACAATCAGATTTTATAAAAAATTTTCACATACCGTGTTTCGTAGAATAATGTATTCTACGAAATCCATAGATGGCTGAAATGCCGGAAAGGATATATCAGATGGAACAATGGTATGTTTTAAAGACCGTTCCGGGAAGGGAACAGGAGGGCGCTGATCTTATGAAGCGGGCCGTAACGCCCGGGCTGTTTAAAGAGTGCCGCGTTCTCAGGAAGGTAAAGGTATTCCGCTCCGGCGGGGCGCTTCACTTTCCGGAGGATGTGTTGTTTCCGGGTTATTTATTTGTCAGGACAGCCTGTCCCGAAGCGCTGGAGCGGGAGCTTAAAAGGTCCGGGGATTTTCCGCAGTTTCCATCCGTCACTCCTGTGGAAGCGGCTGATCTGGCGTTTTTGAAAGATGTATGCGGGGATAATCTGGAACGGCCTATGGGCGTGACCAGACTGACCCTGGACATGGACAACCGGATCATCAGGGCAGACGGGATCCTGGGCGGATATTTGGATCGGATCATCAGGCTGAACCTACACAGGCGGTTTGCACTTGTGGAGACACCTTTGTTTAACCGGATTCAGTCCGTGCTGTTTGGGGTGACGCTGGAGCGGGATCCGCTGATGTCCGGAGGGAGCGGCCATAAACCGGGAACCGGACGATCGTGAAAAAATAAATCGAACAGGCAGTCTGTGGTCTATGCCATGGACGGTTGAACGATGGATCATAAAGCAGGACGGGTGATTTCCGAAAGGGGACGTCAGGCCGCCAGGAGGAATCCGGGGCGACAGCGGCAGGACGCGCCGGAGGGGCGAAGCATGCCCTGGAACGGACGCAGATGAAATCAGGAGGGGCGATGCCATGTGGTATGTGATACAGACAGAAACCGGCAGGGAGCAGGAACTGGTGGATGCCATAGACCGGGTTCTGTGCGGGTCAGGCTATAAGCGGTGCTTTGTGATCCGCCAGGAATGTGTCTGGCGGATTAGGGGCGGCTATAAGACGTATATAAAGCCCCTGTTTCCGTCGTATGTGTTTGCAGAAACCGACGCGCCGGAAGCATTTTTCCTGTCGCTCAAGCAGGTGAACCGACTTTCCCGCCTTCTGGGGAACGACGGCGTATTCGGAACGGTGACAGAAGAAGAGCAGGCTCTTCTCTGCCGTATGATGGGGGAAGGAAGAGGAGACGGCCAAGAATGTCTCGTCCGCCGCTCGCCCGTCCGGGTCAGCGCGGATGGGGAAATCACAGAGGCAGGCGGTTTTCTGAAGGATTATCTGGATCAGATCGTGAAAAAAAGGCTGCGAAAGCGCAGCGTGACCATAGAAATCCCCTTTTTAGGAGAACTTCGGCGGATCCAGGCCGGGATCCGGGTAGTGGGGAAGGATCCGGATTAGAATGAACATCCTGAAGAAATTGGGAAAAATTCAAAAGAAACAGCACATAAGAAGGAGGCAGCGCACACATGGAAAATGATAGGGCAACCGATATGAAAGACAAAAAAATCTATTTATCCAGCCCCACCATGAATGGGCATGAGATGAGATATATAAAGGAGGCGTTCGACGCCAATTGGGTCGCGCCACTGGGGAAAAATGTGGATGAATTTGAATCGGAAATGGCCGCCTACACCGGTTCCGGCCATGCCGCGGCCTTAAGCGCCGGGACGGCCGCCCTGCATCTGGCGGTCAAGCTGGCGGGGGTGGGGCCGGGAGATGTGGTATTTTCTTCTTCCCTGACCTTTGCGGCCACATGCAATCCGGTTACATACGAGCAGGGGAAGCTCGTCTTTATTGACTCTGAGGCGGATACCTGGAACATGTCCCCGGATGCCCTGGAGGAGGGCTTTAAAAAGTACCCGCAGGCCAAGGCGGTCATTCTGGCGCATCTCTACGGCACGCCGGCAAAGCTGGACGAAATCCTTGCCGTCTGCGGGAGACATGGGGCAGTCCTCATCGAGGACGCGGCCGAGGCGCTGGGGAGTTCCTATAAGGGGAAAAAATGCGGCAGCTTCGGCGCATACGGCATCTTGTCTTTCAACGGAAATAAGATCATCACCACCTCCGGCGGCGGAATGCTTCTGTCTGCTCAGAAGGAGGCGGTCGAAAAAGCGCGCTTCTGGGCCACCCAGGCCAGGGAGCCGGCGAGGCATTACGAGCATAAAGAGATCGGCTACAACTACCGCATGAGCAATATCGTGGCCGGGATCGGCCGGGGACAGATGCGCACGCTGGATGCGTATAAGGAGAAGAAGCAGGAGATCTATCGGCAGTATAAAGAGGCATTGGCCAATATCCCGGGGATTTCCATGAACCCGCTGAATCCGGACGGGGAGGCGAACAACTGGCTGTCCTGCCTGACGCTGAACCAGGATTTAGTCAGGGCCGGCGTGACGCCCCTGACGCTTCTGGAGGCGCTGGAAAGAGAAAATATTGAAAGCCGCCCCATATGGAAGCCCATGAACCTGCAGCCGGTGTATGGGGGCCATGATTTCATCCGGACAGAAAGCCGGAACGGAGTTTCCGTCGGGGAGGACATCTACAGGCGGGGGCTCTGCCTGCCGAGCGACATAAAAAATACGGACGGAGATATGGAGCGGATTATTGAGACAATACGGAAAACAGTGCGGGAGGCGT
Organism: Otoolea muris; assembly: GCF_943193115.1. Taxonomy (NCBI): domain Bacteria; kingdom Bacillati; phylum Bacillota; class Clostridia; order Lachnospirales; family Lachnospiraceae; genus Otoolea; species Otoolea muris. Next base: position 165,435 of record NZ_CALPCY010000003.1, on the reverse strand, counting down.
CCGGGAGATGAGCGGGCCTCAGAGCAGGAGCGCCGTCCGGAAACGGAACCGTATACAGAGCGCAGGGAGCGTCCGGCCCGGTCAGGGCGCATACAGCCGCCTGTCCGGGGGGCTGTACAGAGATTATTTCAAACGTTTGCTTGACGTTATCCTGTCAGCCGCGGGAATCCTGGCGCTTTGGCCGGTTATGGCGGCGACGGCGCTCCTGGTGAGAATCCAGCTTGGGACTCCGGTTGTATTCCGGCAGCAGCGGCCCGGAAAGGGGGGCAGGCTCTTTTGGATGTACAAGTTCCGCACCATGACGGATGACAGGGACGAAAGCGGCGCGCTGCTGCCGGATGAAAAGCGGCTGACGTCGTTTGGAAAGAACCTGCGCGCAAGCAGCCTGGACGAGCTGCCGGAGTTATTTAATATCCTGAAGGGGGATATGAGCGTGGTGGGGCCCAGGCCGCTTTTGGCGGACTATCTTCCGTTGTACAGCAAAAGCCAGATGCGGCGTCACGATGTAAGGCCCGGACTGACAGGGCTTGCGCAGGTAAAGGGCAGGAATGCCATAAGCTGGGAGGAAAGATTCCGCTGGGATGTTCTGTATACAGAAAAGCTTTCCTTTTGGATGGATGTGTTTATTTGTGTGGAAACCATAAAAACCGTGCTGAAAAGGGATGGGATTCAGGCAGAGGGAAGTGCGACTATGGAGGCGTTCCGGGGAAATGAAAAATGAAAAAGGGATTGTGATTATCGGGGCCGGAGGTTTTGGCCGGGAAGTAAAATGGCTGATAGAGCGGATCAATGAAGCTCAGGGCATGCAGCCGCCTGTCAGAGGAAAAAACCAAGACGCTCAGAATAACCAAGATAACCCAGACAGTCGTAATAAGCAGGATAGTCCGGATAATCAGGGCAACTGGAATCTTCTCGGCTTTGTTGATGACGGACTGGAAGCGGGAAGCCGGATCGCGGGCTGTCCGGTGCTGGGCGGGATCGAATGGCTGTGCCGGCGCGCGGAACAGGAAACGCTATACGCGGCCTGCGCGATCGGTTCCGGAAGAGTGCGCAAACGCATGATAGAGCGCCTCTTGCAGCATGGAAACTTAAGATTCCCAAACCTTGTGGATCCATCTGTATTTTATTCCGGATCGATCCGGATGGGAAAAGGGAACATCCTCTGCGCAGGAACGATTTTAACGGTCGATATCAAGCTCGGGGATTTCTGCATCGTAAACCTGGACTGTACGATCGGGCACGACGCGCGACTGGAGTCATTTGTCACGCTGTATCCCAGTGTGAACCTGTCAGGCTGTGTCCTTGTCGGAGAAGGGAGCGAGATTGGGACGGGAAGCCATGTGATACAGGGGATCACAATCGGAAAAGAGGCGGTGCTCGGGGCCGGGACAGTCGGGATCCGCGATCTACCGGAGCGGTGCGTGGCAGTAGGGAATCCGGCGAAGGTGATCAAATACAGTTGAAACGTACCGGAGCGTGTTTGAAACATCCCTTCCGCTATCTGAAATCCCCGATTTGCGCTATATTCAGGTGAAATTGGCTTAACACAGCCCGCTGCGCCGCGCTCATTTGACCAAAATCTCCCGCAAAGAGGGACGCACATCCGGGCGGGGAGGTACGGGTCGGAGACGGGAGCTGGCTGGGGATTGGAAGCTGTGTAAAACAGGGGATCGAGGTTGGAAGAGACATCATAGCGGGAGCCGGCGCGGCGGTGGTAAAGAATATAGAGGAAAAGAGAATTTATACAGGGATTCCGGCAGAGAAAACACAGGATGAGAATATTAATACTGACAAATAACGATGTGGGCTTATACCGTTTCAGGAAAGAATTTCTGCAAAAACTCCTGGATGAAAAACACACAGTTTTGATTGCCCTGCCGGAAGGCGGGATGGCGGTCAGGCTGATGAGGATGGGATGCTTCTTTGTGAAAACTGAAATAGACAGACGCGGGACAAATCCGGTAAAGGATCTCGCTTTATTAAAAAATTATATTCATTTAATCCGCACAACGGATCCGGACATGGTTCTGACGTATACGATCAAACCCAATATCTATGGAGGAATTGCATGCAGGATATTGAGAAAAAAGTATATGGCGAATATTACCGGATTAGGCAGCGCTTTGGAAAGAGGCGGGGTCATTTCAGCGATATCTGTTTTTCTGTACAGGCTGGCGTTAAAGGAGGCGTCCTGCCTGTTTTTTCAAAATAGTGCAAACCGGAAAAAAATGCATGACCTTCATATCGGGGGAAAAAGGGAAATCCAGATTCCCGGTTCAGGAGTCAATACAGAGGAGCATCTGTTTGAAACATATCCGGATAAAACAGTGCCTGTGGAGTTTCTGTTTATGGGCAGGATTATGAAAGAAAAAGGAATTGAAGAGCTGGTGGCGGCCGCAGAACGCGTTAAAAAGAAGCGCCCGGATGTGAGGTTTAAGATAGCCGGAGAATGTGAGGAAAATTATCAGAGTCTTCTGGAAAACGCACAGAAAAACGGGATTCTGACCTATCTGGGTTTTCAGGATGATGCGCATGCCCTGATAAAGGAATGCTCTGCCCTGGTGCTTCCATCGTATCATGAGGGGATGGCCAATGTCCTTCTGGAAGCATCGTCTAGCGGAAGACCGGTACTGGCGAGCCGGATTCCGGGCTGTATGGAGATTTTTGAGGAGGGAGTAACGGGACTGGGTTTTGAAGCCGGAAGCGTGGAAAGCCTCACAGAGGCTTTTTTTGCGTTTATCGGGCTTTCCTATGAGGAAAAGAAAGAAATGGGGATCCGGGCCAGAAGAAAGATGGAAAAGGAATTTGACAGGACAATCGTCATACAGGCGTATTTAAAGGAAATAAGGCGGATCAGAGAGGAGAAAAACGATGAGCCTATATCATAGACTGGTTTCCGGTGAGGAAACGCTGTCTTTAGTCGGACTTGGATATGTGGGAATGCCGATTGCAGTGGCATTTGCCAGAAAGGTTCCGGTGATCGGGTTTGATGTAAATGAAGAAAAAATAGAGCTTTACAGGCGGGGAGTGGATCCCACCCATGAGGTGGGGGATGAGGCTGTCGCGGGGAGCCGGGTCATGTTTACAAGCGATGAGACAAGGCTTCGGGAGGCAAAATTCCATATTGTGGCGGTGCCGACGCCGGTAAAGGAGGATCACACGCCGGATTTGAGCCCGGTGGAGAGCGCCAGCCGCATCCTTGGCAGGAACCTGACAAGAGGAAGCATTGTGGTCTATGAGTCCACCGTGTATCCGGGCGTTACGGAGGAAATCTGCGCCCCGATTCTGGAGCAGGAATCGGGCCTTAAGCGCGGCGTGGATTTTAAAATCGGCTATTCGCCGGAGCGGATTAACCCGGGCGATCAGGTTCACCGTCTGGAAAGCATTACAAAGATCGTGTCAGGCATGGATGCGGAGACGCTTGAAGAGGTTGCCTGCGTCTATGCGCTGGTCGTGGAGGCAGGCGTGCACCGGGCGGAGAGCATCCGGGTGGCGGAGGCGGCCAAGGTGATTGAAAACAGCCAGCGCGATATCAATATTGCCTTCATGAACGAGCTTTCCATTATTTTCAGCCGGATGGGCATTGATACGCAGGCAGTCTTAAGGGCGGCCGGGACAAAATGGAATTTTCTCAAATTTGAGCCGGGGCTGGTGGGAGGCCACTGTATCGGGGTGGATCCGTATTATCTGACGTACAAGGCCGAGCAGCTTGGCTACCACTCCCAGATTATCCTCTCCGGCCGCCGGATCAATGACGATATGGGGAAATATGTGGCGGAAAGCCTGATCAAACATTTAATCAGGGCGGATATCGCCGTAAAAAATGCCAGGGTTGCCATTCTGGGCTTTACCTTTAAGGAAAACTGCCCGGATACGCGCAACACGAAGGTGATTGACATTGTGAGAGAGCTGAAAACGTATGGGATTGAGCCGGCCATTTCCGATCCGCAGGCGGACAGAACAGAGGCTGAACGCCTGTATGGAATCCATTTTACCAGACAGGAGGAGATCCGCGGCATGGACGCCGTGCTCCTGGCGGTCCCGCACCGGGAATATAAAGCGCTTTCCCTGAAAACGCTGGACGGTTTTTATAGGGAGGAAGCGGCGGGGAAAGTCCTGTTTGATATAAAGGGAATGCTTAATAAACAGGAGCTGGAGGAAGCCGGGTATCTGTACTGGAGATTATAGGGCGAATGTATGCCGGATTACTGCAGCGGCAGGAAGGAGACGCGGTGGGATTATGGGATATAAGAATTTGAAATTTGAAAACAACGCCCTTTTTCTGGTCACCGGCGGGGCGGGGTTTATCGGTTCCAATCTGTGCGGGGCGGTATTGGACATGGGATACCGGGTGCGCTGCCTGGACAACCTCTCAACAGGAAAAAGGGAGCATGTGAGCATGTTTCAGGGACACCGGAATTATACCTTTCTGGAAGGCGATATTACGGATCCGGAGACGTGTGTGAAAGCCTGCGAGGGCGTCGATTATGTACTGCACCAGGCGGCGTGGGGGAGCGTGCCGCGCAGCATTGAGATGCCGCAGTATTATGAAAAGGTGAATATAGGCGGCACGCTGAACATGATGGAGGCGGCCAGAAAGCAGGGGGTGAAAAAGTTTGTGTACGCCTCCAGTTCTTCGGTCTACGGCGATCACCCGCAGCTCCCCAAAAGGGAAGGGCAGGAGGGGAAGGTGTTGTCGCCCTATGCCCTGACAAAGCGGGTGGACGAGGAATACGGGCGGCTGTACAAAACGCTTTACGAGCTGGATACATATGGCCTCCGGTATTTTAACGTATTTGGAAGGCGGCAGGATCCGGACGGGGCTTATGCGGCTGTGATACCGAAATTTATCCGCCAGCTACTGAATGACGAACGGCCGGTGATCAACGGGGACGGGAGGCAGAGCCGTGATTTTACGTATATTGAAAATGTGATTGAGGCTAATTTAAAAGCCTGCCTGGCGCCGCCGGAAGCGGCCGGAGAGGCTTTTAATGTGGCGTATGGAGGAAGGGAATACCTGATTGATATCTACCGCCAACTGGCAGAGGCGCTTGGAAAAGACGTGGAGCCGGTGTTCGGGCCGGAGCGGGCGGGGGATATCCGGCACAGCAATGCGGATATATCAAAGGCTAAGCGTATGCTCGGATATGAACCGGAATGGAGCTTTGAGAGAGGAATCGAGGCGGCGATTCAGTGGTATAAGGAGAATATATAGATGGAAACTCCTGTGAGAGTGCTCCAGGTATTCAATCAATTGAACCGGGCGGGAGCCGAGACGATGATTATGAATCTGTACAGAAATATGGATCAAAGCCGGATACAGTTTGACTTTATTGTATTTGAGAAGGCAGAAGGGATGTTTGACCAGGAGATAAGGGAGCTGGGGGGACATATTTATTATATTCCAAAGCTTTCTCTTAAATCGATGTGGTTATATATAAAAAGGTGGAATGATTTTTTTGATGAAAACAGAGAATATAAAATCATCCACAGCCATATAAGGAGTACGGCTTCCATTTATTTGTACATAGCAAAAAAACATGGGCTGATTACAATTGCGCACAGTCATAGTACGGTGGAAAGCAGAGATAAAAAAATACAATATATGATCAAGCGGATACTGGAGCTTCCTCTTGGAAAAATTGCGGACTATCACTTCGCATGTTCGGATGCGGCGGCAAAGTGGCTGTTTGGCCTGGGGATTCTTCAGTCTTCTTCCTATTATCTGTTAAAAAATGCGGTTGATACGGACACGTTTCGGTATAATCCTGAAAAAGAGAAACAGATGAAAAGAAAGTGGAGGATGAGCGGTAACTTTGTGATCGGGCACGTGGGACGTTTCAGCACGCCTAAGAATCATAAGAAGCTGATTGATATATTTGAAAAAGTGGTACATATAGATGATAGCAGCCGCCTTCTTTTAGTGGGAGACGGAGAACTGAGAATGGAGATTGAGAAACAGGTCAGGGCAAAGGGGCTGGAGGGCAGGGTGGTGTTTGCAGGCATGCAGAAAAATGTAGCGGACTTTCTGCAGATGATGGATGTATTTGTGATGCCCTCTTTGTATGAAGGATTGCCGGTTTCGGCGATTGAGGCTCAGGCGGCGGGTATTCCCTGTATTTTGTCAGATGCGGTTACAGAGGAAGTTATTATAAATAATTCGGCGAAACGTCTGCCAATTGGGGCCGGTACACAGATATGGGCAGAAGAAATACTGAAATATAAGTCATGGAAGAAAACAGATACTCAAAAGCTTATTGTAGAACGCGGATATGATATCAAAGAAACATCAAAATGGCTGACAGATTTTTATTTAGACCTGTCAAACCAGCGCCAGACATCATAGTGGAGTAGATAAAAAGATGGGAAACGACAGTCAGAATGGTTTAGCCCTGTGTTTTTTGACAGGCGGTATGGGTACAGGAGGCGCGGAAAGGGTAATTGCCACACTGGCCAATATATTTGCCGGACAGGGCCATCGTGTGAAGATTCTGTGCATGGGAAGAGACAAAAAGCAGGCGGGATATGAACTTGACAGGAAAATTGAGGTTGTTTATACCGGAGTAGGAAGAGGATGCTTTTTGGCACGGAAGGTCAGGCAGCTTCGGCGCATCCTTGTGCTTCTGAAATCATATCGCCCGGATATTCTGATAAGTTTTCAAAACTATATTAATATTCAGGCCGTTTTTCTGGGAAAAGCGGCAGGGATTCCGGTCATCGCTTCGGAGCGTTCCTTTCCGGGAAAGAACATGGAGGGGACAGTTGGGTTGAACCGGCTGTGCAAATGGGCGTATTCCAGGGCAGACGCGGTTGTCTGCCAGACAAAAGAACAAAGGGAGTATTTTGGGCTCCGGAATAAAGGGAATTCGTATATTATCATGAATCCATTTCGGATTCCGGTGGATGAGATCCCTGAGTATACGATTCGGGATGAGGTATTGCTCCTTGGATCGACGGGAAGGCTGGAGGAATCCAAAAATTTTTCGATGCTAATCAGGCTTATGGCGAATTTAAAGGATGATTTTCCCGAATTACGGCTTGTTATATGGGGAGAGGGGAGCCAGAAGGAGGCGCTGATAAAATTATCAGAGGAGTTGGGCGTAAGAGACAGGGTGGAGTTTCCGGGAGTAAGCCGGGATATCTTAAACGAGATGGGAAAAATGGACATATTTCTTTTTTCGAGCAGATATGAGGGGATTCCAAACGCCCTTATAGAAGCCATGTGCATGGGAATCCCGTGCATCAGCACACGTTTTGAAGGCGGGGGAGCAGAATTGCTGATTCGGAATGGAGAGAATGGACTGCTGGTGGATACTGACAATGAGCCGAAATTGGAAGAAAAGACAACCGCCCTGATTTCTGATGAAGACTTAAGGAGAAAAATCAGTTTTGAGGCAAAAAAGCTGAGAAGTGAGGTAGAGCCGGAAATGATTGCGGGGAAGTGGATGGAGGTTATCCAAAGAACAATTGACAGAACGAAACCGAAGAAGGATGAAAGCAGATAAAAATGAGAAGAACCATACAGATATACTATTTGTTTTTTGCGGCGCTGCTGTCTGTGGCTGGCCTGATTATTGCAATGATCTTATATATAGACAGGAACGCGGAACATTATATTTCACATTTGTATCTCCTTCCCCTTTTGTATACATGTTATACAATGGGAACGATGGTATTGGTGAAAAGGATGTCCGGCAGTATCAGCATATTTGGGATCGTGGGAATGTATTTTTTAAAGGATGTGCTGAATCCGTTTTTTTTAATGCTGGGAAACTATCAGATTATGACAAAAAATACAGAGATTTTTTTATACTTTGATAAAGCGATTCTGCTGATGATTTATGAGACGACCTGCGTATACACTCTGTTAATTATGTCGTCAGCTTCAGAGAGGCGAATGAAAAAAAGAGAGAGTTCTGTTAAGCCAGGAGTTTTGTTCAGAATCACAATCTCTCTGATGATTTTACTGATTGGGGGGATACTTGCAGTTTATCCAAGTTTATCAGGACGCTTCCATACAATTCTGGAAATTGGAAAACCAGAAACTTATATCCCGGTGCGTTCATGGAGAGTATCAGGCCGTGAACCGCTTGGATTAGTCGATACCTTAATGAGAGCGATTTTTACACTTGTACAGATTATTTTTCCTGCGTATTTCGTGGTAAAAATTCACAATAAATATGGGAGGAAGCATGAGGCAAGGGCGATTGCTTACATGTTATTAGTGGATGGATGCCTGTTTTTTGTCATGACAGGAGAAAATGCGAATACGGTTTTTGCGGCCGTGGCTGTTTTAATAATGATTTGCGCTCTTTATTTTGAGCGAGTCAGAAAATATATTCCAATGATCGCTGCAGGAGGGATTTTATTTGTGATCGTTGCATTACTGGGAAAAGGAGGAGCTTTCGCCGGAGAAAACAGAAATTTGTTATATGAACTGTCGCAGATATTTAATGCTTATTTTGGGGGTGTAGCGAATGTCGCAGCAGCCTGCTTGCTGAAGGAAACGTCCGATCAAATCTATCTGGCAGCCGATTTTTTTCGCTCAGTGCCGTTTATCTCCTCATTTTTTTCCGGAATGGCTGGTGTGTCGTCAGTTGTGGCTTTTAACGATGTTTTCTGGGGATTTACGGGCCGCAGCGACCAACTGCTGCCTTCTGTAGGTCAGGGAGCGCTGTATTTTGGCTATATATGCGCTCCTGTCATTCCCTGTTTTTTTGCCATGCTTACAATGAAGCTGGAGAAAATGGCGAAAGGAACTGCCAATTACTATTTAAAATATTTTTTTTATTACGTTACATTTGTAATGATGCTCTTGTTGGGGGGAAATAATCTGACTCATTTTTACAGATATGCCATTCGGTTTGGGATGGTATTTCTGATAATGCAAACGATGTCTGTTAAGATGCCGCGGGAACGGAGTGTATGAGGAGATGGCTGAGAGAAGGAACAGGAAACCTGTATTTTTATTTATCAAGTGTAATATGGGAGTCGGCGGGATCGAGGTATATTTGGATCGTCTCGTAAAATGGCTGAAGGAGGGAGGTTATCGAATAATCTTTTTAAAACTTTATGGGACGGTGATCTGCGATGATTTTAAACCTGACTTTTTGGATGGATATGTGACGGTGAGAGAAATCGATATTCATCGCTGGGGGTGGCATAAGGGATTAAGCGGCTTATTTCATGCTGATGAAGAGATCATAGCATATGCGTTTGACCTGTATCAATATGCGATGTTGGAAAAGATAAAGATGCATTATCATCTTTGCCATATGAATACATTTTATTGGATCCCACATTTTGAAGAAGTATTTCCGGAAAAGAAGATTCCACGTGTTCTGGGAAAGATGGCGAAGAGGTATATTGGAAGAACCATTCAGACAATGGATCGCAACCGGAATATCATATATGTAAACGAGAGCCATATGAAAGCGTTTGAAAAGAGATATGGATATAAAAGCATTTACGGGAAAGAAATGCTGGTAAAAAGCCTGCGCTCCACTCCCTCCGCGTTTGACGAAGAGAAGGCCAGAGAGCGCAGCATAAGAAAGCCGTTTTGCATTTTATCAGTAGGCCGTTTTGTCTTTCCGCATAAGGCATATTTGCTTGGGCTGATAGACAGTTTTTGCGCGTTAAAGAGCGAGACGCCGGACTTAAAGTTAATTATAATCGGGTACGGAAGAGATGAGGCAGCCGTAAGAAAAAAGGTTTCAGAGTTACCGGAAGAGATCCGGGCGGATATAGAATTGGCGGGAGAGGTTGCCCCGTCCAGACTGGCGACATATTTTGCTCAGGCGTCCGTCCATGTAGGCGTGGCCGGAGCTATTATGGACAGCGCATACAGCGGTCTGATATCAATTCCGGTCAGGCATTACTCTTATCAATGTGAGGGATACGGATATTTTACAGATATGACTCAGAGGGAACGCCTCGTATCTGACATGCCGGGAGAACCCATAGAGATGTTTTTGAGAGAACTGATACATATGGACGCAGACGCCTATGTGGACTTATGCAGACAGACACAGCGTTGCTTTGAAAATAATGAAGATTACAGGAACTTTGGGCTCCGTGAGATGAGCCAGAGAAATGTAAACAGCAGGCAGCATCTGGCCAGAGGTTTTATCGCAGCGGCTCAGCTTCGGTATGTAACGGCTGGGATATGGCATAGTGCAGGTTATAGAATGAAAGATGGATGGAGAAAAGAAAAGTAGGATTATAAGTTCCCTTATATGGAAATTTTGCGAGCGTATCGGAGTTCAGGGAATCCAGTTTGTTATTCAAATCTGTCTGGCCAGGCTTCTGACGCCGGATGATTATGGAATGCTTGCGCTTGTGTTGGTTTTTATTAATATTGCAGCCGTATTTGTTCAGGGAGGATTTGGCTCGGCGCTGATTCAGAAAAATAAGGTGGATGAAAAGGATATGACATCGGCATTTTTTATCTGTTTTGCGATGGCCTGTTTATTTTACAGCATATTGTTCATTCTGGCTCCCGGTATCGCATTGTTTTATCATCAGGAACGCTTAAGCCTTTATTTAAGGACAGCAGGCGTTATATTGTTTCCAGGCGCATATAATGCGATTCAAAATGCATATATACAGCGGAACCTGCTTTTTCGCCAGTTGTTCAAAGTGAGCCTGAATACGATTGTAATTTCAGGGGCAGTCGGTATTATTCTGGCGGCGTCCGGATTGGGAACCTGGGCGCTTATTTTTCAGCAGATAGTGTATAATGTTGTTATCTGCATTTTTTTAATGAAAATTGTTCCATGGAAACCGCGTCTGTGTTTTTCCAGAGAGAAGGCTGGCGGGCTGTTCCGCTTTGGAAGCAGGCTGCTTCTGGCGTCCCTGCTCAACTCAATTTACAGAAACTTAAGAAATCTGGTGGTCGGAAGAAACTTTTCGGCAGAAACACTGGGCTATTTAAACCGTGCAGAACAATTGCCGGGTTTAATTGTGAATAATGTGGACGGAGCGATGCAGTCGGTTCTGTTCCCTGTATATTCATCTGAGCAGGAGAATAAAAGCGTTTTAAAAGATCTTATGCGAAAGTCAGTCAAGATGAGTTCATTTGTATTATTTCCGATGATGATTGGATTAATAGCGGTTTCAAAGGAATGTATCCTGATTTTATTTGGGGCAGCGTGGCTGCCCTGTGTGCCGCTGATGAGGATCATATGTCTGGAGTTTGTTTTGTATCCGATTCATACAGCAAATCTGCAGGCAATTAATTCCGTAGGAAGAAGCGATATATATCTGAAATTAGAGGTTTTGAAAAAAATATTCGGTATAATGATATTGTTTGGTTCCATACAGTATGGAATATATGGAATTGTAACAGGTTCAGTTTTGATATCCATTGGCTCTGCTTTTATGAATGCATATCCCAATCAGACGATTTTAAATTACAGCTATGTTCAGCAGATAAGGGATATCCTGCCAGGGTTTTGTATCGCAGCGGTTATGGGAGTGACAGTCCACATGGTATCATATATAGAAATGAATCTGTTTTTTATGCTTATTATTAAGATAATAACAGGTATTGTAGTATATGCAGGGCTGGCGCTCATTTTCAGGACGGATGAAATGAAATTTTTTAAACAGCTTTTGTTTCATGTGTATAACAGGCATAAAAAAAGAAAGTATGAGGGATTGTAGATATTAGTCAGGATAGGTAATATATGCCAGACAGGGATGTATAGAATTTTTCCGGGAGTGGTAACGGGGCGCTTTTCAGGAGTGAATCAGCCATTAGGAAGATTGTTTCTGCAGATTCAATCAGGAAATAAAAGGAGAGAGTAATGAACCGTATTAATTGGGATATGAAAACAAGAATTCGGGAGGAAGGACATTTAGAGAGTGATATGCCGGCTTTTTGTACGCGGGAAGAGAGGCGCGCGGCATGAAGCTTGGGATTATGCAGCCATATTTTTTCCCTTATATAGGCTACTGGCAATTGCTGAATGCCGTGGATACGTATGTGATTTATGATGATGTGAATTATATCAAGGGCGGATGGATTAACCGGAACCGGATTCTTGCGGGCGGCGCTCCCCATTATCTGAATCTGCCGCTGACAGGCGCGAGTCCAAACAAAAAGATTAATGAGATAGAAGTAAACAAAAATGACCGGCTTCTGGGAAAAGGATTGCAGACGCTTTGGTATAATTACGGGAAAGCTCCGTATTTTAAGGACGTATATCCTGTGCTTGAAGCGGCGTTTTCATGCGGGGAGACGAATCTGGCCGGATTTATCACAGAGTCCCTTAAGCTCGTGTGCGGCTATCTTGGGATTGGGACAAGGATGGCCGTTTCATCGGAGATTCATAAAAATAACGAGTTAAAGGGACAGGAAAAGGTTCTGGAAATTTGCCGGATTCTTGGGGCGGATACGTACCTGAATGCGATCGGCGGAAAAGAACTGTACAGCGGGGACGAATTCAAAAGGTACGGAATTACATTGTATTTTTTAGAGACAGGCGATATTTGGTATGAGCAGTTTGGCCATCCGTTTCAGGGAAATCTCTCCATCATTGATGTGATGATGTTCAATCCGGTTGAGAGAATCCGGGAAATGCTGACACAGTACGACCTTGTTGAGTGAATATGAAAGGACTGGCGCATGCGTCATAAATGCGCTCCCGGAATCCCTATGCGCCTGATCTTGTGAGATTCCGGCAGTACATCATAACAGAAAAGGGGGAATGTCCATGCGGGAAATGGGAGGCTATATTGAGTGGGAAGAGTCCCGGGGCAGCGCGTACCATACGGGCTGCCTTTCACTGAACTGCGGGCGCGGTGCGCTGGCGTGCCTGATACAGCTTAAGGATATCAGACAGATAGCGCTTCCATATTTTTTGTGCGGATCGATTTATGAGGTGTGCAGAAAATATGGAGTTTCCGTTCGGTTTTATCATATTAATAAAAACTTCAGGGCGGATACGGTTATGCCGCTAAAAGACGAGTATTTTTATCTCGTCAATTATTACGGGCAGACAGAGCGGGAATATATCGAACATATGAGTGATATTTATTCCGGAAAGGTGATTGTGGATAATGCCCAGGCTTTTTTTGAAAAGCCGCTGGACGGCGTGGATACGCTGTACACATGCCGGAAGTTCTTTGGCGTGCCGGATGGCGCGTATCTGTATACGGACGCCCCGGCGTCGGGGCTGGATATGCCGGCGGACGAGTCCTTTGACAGGATGCGGTTTCTGCTTGGGAGATATGAGAGGGCGGCAGAGGAATTTTATCCGGAGTATGTAAAAAATAACGAATTCTTTTCGGATGAGCCTGCGAAACGGATGTCCAGGCTGACCGGGAATCTTTTAAGGGGCATTGATTATGCGTTTGTAAAGCGGCGCAGAACCGAAAACTTTTCTTATCTGCATGAGCGCCTAAAGAGGCTGAACCGCCTGTCCTTAAAGATTCCGCAGGGGGCGTTTATGTATCCGCTTTGGATTGCGGACGGGGACAGGGTGCGAAAACGTCTGCTGGAGCAGAAAATCTATATCCCTGCGCTGTGGCCGGATGTATCAGAACAGTGCAGAAAGCCGGATCCGGAGTATGGGATGGCAAAGGATATCCTTCCTCTTCCGGTGGATCAGAGATACGGCAGGGGAGATATGGAATATATGGCAGAAAAGCTGTTTCAGGTATTGGAGGAGATAAAATGTACCGTTTAAGGGAATTGGAACGGACGGATTTGGCTGAGATCAACCGTTGGAGAAATGATCCGGAATTGATCTGTTGCCTGGGAGCGCCGTTCCGCTACATCAGCCCGGATGTGGATATGAAATGGTATGACGATTATATGGCCCGCCGGGGGAATGCCATACGGTGCGCCGTTACGCGGGCTGAAAATCAGGACATTTTATGCCTCGTCAGCCTGACAGATATTGATTATATCAGTCAGTCGGCGCAGTTTCATATCATGGTCGGCAGCGAAATAAACCGCGGAAAGGGAATCGGGACATTTGCAGTACATACTATGCTGCGCCATGCGTTTGCCAATATGAACCTGCGGCGGGTTGAACTTTCTGTCCTGGAGGACAACCAGCGCGCACGGGCTTTATATGAGAAGGCAGGTTTTGTATATGAAGGGACGAAGCGGGAGGCGGTTTATAAAAACGGGGGCTTTCAGAATCTGCGTATCTATTCTCTGTTAAAGGATGAATTTGAAAAAACAGAATGGGGGGGGGTAACAGGGGAGCAGCCCGGCAGCCGGATTCCGGATTACTGCATTAGCCGGGTATCGGATGTAAACAGCAAAAAGTGGATTATACGGGAGTGTGATGCTGTATTTCATCCCTCTGTGGTGCAGAGAAACGATTTTAATTCTCTGTTCCGCAAAATCGATGCGTTTGGAGAATTCATGGCCGCGTACGATTCTCAGATATTGGGTTTTATTGTTTTTTACGCAAATGATCAGAGGGATGGGATCGCATATATCACGCTTTTGGCCGTAAAGACGGCTTATCAGGGCCGGCATATCGGACAGAGGTTGTTAAATGAGTGCAGAGCCCTTTCGCGTCGAAGGGGAATGAGGCTTCTTAAGCTGGAAGTGAACCGGGATAATGCGCAGGCGATCCGTTTTTATGAGAGGAACGGGTTTCATTTTGCAAAACGATATACGGATAGCGGCGTCTATATGGAAATGGAGCTGTGGTAACCGTGCAGAGATTATCTGAGCGGCTATCATGTTGTTGCGACAGATATGCAAATATTTTTTGGGGCATATTGCAAATAAAAACTGCATATGCTATAATGCCAACAGGCAAAGAGATTGAAGTGCTCATGTAGTACAGAGAGAACGAACCCCCGAATGTATTTGCGGTACAGTCGGGGGTTCTTCTTCTTTTGCGGAGAAGCAAACCGTTTGGGTCAGGTTACCGTTCATTTATCTCCGTCTAACCACTTGCACAGGTAGTAGGCGGCTACACTGGCCAATACGGAGTGAATAAGAGATTGAAGCGCGCTCACATAGTACACCCCCTTTCCTTACCGGTATAGGGGCGGTAACGGGATCATTATATCATGAAGTTTAAAGATGTTCTATACGAAATGAATTGATTTATAAAAAGCTCTGGCTTGCGCCGGGGCTTTTTTGAATGAGAATTTTTAAGGAGAGAGTCCATGAACAAACCAATTTTAGTCACCCGCTCTTCCATGCCTTCGCTGGAGGAATACATAGAGGAAATCCGCGATATCTGGGAATCGCATCAGCTAACTAACATGGGGGAAAAGCATCAAAAGCTGCAAAAGGAATTATGCTCCTATCTGGATGTGGATCAGATTGAGCTTTTCACAAACGGGCACATGGCGCTGGAGCTTTCCATGCAGGCCATGCATTTACAGGGCGAGGTGATTACCACGCCCTTTACGTTTGCCTCCACTACGCATGCCATTGTGCGGAACGGGCTGGAGCCGGTTTTCTGCGATATTAATCCAGAGGATTTTACGATCGATGTGTCAAAAATCGAGGACTTAATTACGGATCGCACCTGCGCGATTGCGCCGGTTCATGTGTACGGAAATATCTGTGACGTGGAAGAGATAGAAAGGATTGCCGGGAAATACGGCTTAAAGGTCATCTATGACGCGGCCCATACCTTTGGCGTGACGTATAAGGGACGCGGGATCGGATCCTTTGGAGACGCGTCCTGCTTCAGCTTCCATGCGACCAAGGTGTTCAATTCCATCGAGGGCGGCGCGGTGAGCTACACGGATGCGGATTTCGGCCTGGAGCTGTACCGCCTGAAGAATTTCGGGATCCGCGGCCCGGAGGTGGTGGACGGGATCGGGGCAAACGCGAAGATGAATGAATTCTGCGCGGCGATGGGACTTTGCAACCTAAAGCATGTGGATAAGGAGATCGAAAAGCGCGCGGCCGTCGCCGGGATTTACAGAAAGCTCTTGGAGGGAGTGGACGGGCTTACCCTGAACCCGGAGCAGGACGGAGTGAAACCCAATTACGCCTATTTTCCGGTGGTGTTTGACGAGAAGCGGTTCGGGGCAAGCCGCAACGAAGTGTTCGCCCGACTGGCTGATGAAGGGATTTTTGCTAGAAAATATTTCTATCCGCTGACAAACAGCTTTAGCTGCTTCCATGGAAAATACGATGTAAATGAGACGCCAAAGGCTCTGTATGTGAGCAAGCGTGTTCTGACGCTGCCGATGTATGCGGAACTGGCGCCGGAAGAGGCGGAACGGATCGGAAGGATCGTTTTGGCGTGCGGGAAATAGGAGGAGGGACAGGGAAGGGCGTATAAATCAGGCTTTAATTATTACCTGTCTGAGATGGCCAGGGAGGGTATTCGGAGACAATTGGAGTGATCCAATGTGACTGTGACGGGCGGCATGATATAGAAGATATTGACCGCTGCTCTAAGCTGCTCCGGCAAAATCCACAAAAGTTTATCTTAGGTGTCCGGGATTTTTCAGATAAGTCCATTCCTCTGCGCAGCCGTTTTGGAAATCATTGCACTTCGTTTGTATACAGGTGGGTATTCAGCCGTAAGGGCAGATAAGGAGCTAAATGGCGGGAACAAGGCGGAATACGGGAGGTTTTGATCATGAAAGCAGGAGAATATACAGGCAGGGAATACTGGGATCAGTATTGGGAAAAGGAGAAGCGGGAGGGAGATTTGTATTATGGGGTATAAGCGCTGTGGTGTTAATGCTGATAAAACGCAGTAAATACCTGTTGATTATTTTGCCTGCATTTGCCAATATGGCTGGTTTATTTTTAGGGTGCTGTTTTTCGGACAGCCGGTATTTTTATCCGATGTTTTTGCTGACGGTTCCATATTTGGCAGTTCTGTATCTGGTATTTTCAAATGATGAAATTGTGCCTGGAAAAATGTTACGAAACAGAGCTGCGGAGATAAAGGGTGGCGATTGACAGGATTGTTGAAAGGTACGGAAGATGATAACAAATGTTTATTGTAAGGATAAAAAGAAAGTAAAATCGTTCCTGGCAGCAGCAGTATTTTCCTATGCCGGAGTCTGCTTCTTTCCAGCTCTGTTGCCAGAGGGAGTTGGCGGATTCAGCCACAGCGCCCTGCATCTGGCTGTGTTTGCTGTTTTTATGATGGTTTATTTAAGAGGAAGCTCTTTTTCGATCAGCCCATTTTCCTATGCGCTCGGAGCGGCGTATTCATTTTGTCTTCTTGCTGGGAAAGTGATTTCAGACACGGGCATTCTGCCCATGCGTACCTGGAAATTTTGGGGAGCGTGGGCAGTCTTTGGTATTTTGGCAGCCCGTGGGCTTGAGTGGGGGTACCGATGTATTCCGGACGCCTGCCCGGGAACCGTGGGATCGGGGAGCAGGCGTCTGAAGATAAAGCGCAGATGGATATGGGCCGGGATATTTCTGGCATGGCTTCCGGTCTGGCTCGCCCTGTACCCAGGGGCATTTGCTTATGATGCGGAATTTGCATATGAACAGATCCGTACAGGAGCGCTTACATCGCATCATCCTGTTCTGCACACGCTGATACTGGGAAATACAGTCAGGCTTGGAAATCTGAGCGGGGGAGACTGTCCGAAAACTCAAAAGTCAATTTTGAAAGTGGAGGATAACATCCTAAATATGGTAGTAAATAAAAATAAAGTGAATGCATCAAATGATTTTGATATTAGTTTAGCTGTAAAAGTGGAGAATGACGGACGATCAGATACAGTTTTCGGACAGCCTGGGGGGGTATAATCTTGGAATTGCAGGGTATTGCCTGCTGCAGATGGCGTTTGTATCGTTTGTATTCAGCTATGTGACGGAGTGGATTGGAAAGCTTACCGAAAAGCCGTGGATGATGTGCCTGGCCTTTATCTGGTATGCATGTTTTCCGGTCGTGTCAGTTACGGCAGGCTGTACGACAAAGGATGTTCTTTTCACGACGTTTGCCCTGCTTGAGGCTATTTTGATTTACCGGATGATGAAAAACAGGGAGATTGCGAAAACGGAGTATATATTGTGGGCGGTTGTCAGTTGGTTTGCGGTGGTGCTGCGCAGTACAGGTATCTATATTTTTGTTGTTTTTTCGTTGATTCTTTATCTGAATTTGGACAAATATAAGAAAAGACCGTTTGTGATAAGCTGTTTTTGCGTTGTATTATTCTGGTGCTTTTATGCCTGGCCGTTTTACCAGTTGCTTGGTGTACAGCCAGTGAATAAACGGGAGATGCTCAGCATTCCGGTGCAGCAACTGGCTAGAGCCTATAACCGCGGCGGGGATATCCGTCCGGACGAGAAGGAGACGTTGTTTGAAATTCTTCCAAAAGAACGTCTGGAACAATTCTATGAGCCGCGCCTCTCGGATCCGATGAAAGGGAGCCTGAAGATGGAAGAGATAGAGAAGGAGCCTCTTAAATATGCAGCGCTCTGGCTGAAAATCGGGATTAGAAATGCAGGAGTCTATATCAGTTCATTTCTGGACAATACGCTTGCCTACTGGTATCCGGACGGTTTCGTGGACGGATATACGCAGTATTACAGCAAATATCATCTGCCGGGCTATGAATTGTACCGGGAAAGCAGCTTTTTTGCGCCTATTACCGAGCCTCCGGGAGAGCGCGACAGCCGCCTGCCTTTTCTGGAATCAGCGATTATGAAGCTGATGCTGACAAAGCTTCCTCAGAGAGTGCCTCTTATATCTATGCTGTTTTCACCAGGGATGCTGTTCTGGCTTCTTCTTGGGAGCCTGGCCTGCTGTATGAGGGAGAGGAGACGGGAGGAGAGCGTGACGCTTCTTTTCATGCTTTTGATTGTGCTGGCCTGCTTTGTCGGGCCGATTGCCCTGGTACGGTATTGCCTGATTTTATTTTACGGGCTTCCTGTGATGCTTACATTGCCAGTGGAGGCGTTTTATGCTAAACTGTAGCCATGGCAGGAGGAGCATACAATGGCGAAGTTTTTTAATATAACAGCAGACTGCAAACCGAATCTGCACTATATGGTCGATATCAGCCCCCGGTTAGCCGCGATGAAGGAATATGTGGAACGGGGCGAATACTTCACGATAAACAGGGCCCGACAGTACGGCAAGACGACGACGCTCCGCGCTTTGAAGGAATATTTAAGAAACGAATATTATGTGATCAGCATGGACTTTCAGATGCAGATGAGCTATGCGAAATACCGCAGTGAAAATGCATTTTCCGTTGCATTTGCAAAAGCATTTGTCCGCCTGGCAAAGGATCTTAATCCCGTGATGAACAGTGAGATGGAGCGGGCGGTTTGGAGCCTTTGCCGGGCGGTGCGGGAGGCCCGGGAGGAATTAGAGCTCGTGGAATTATTTCAGTATCTGAGCGATATCTGTAAAGAGGCGGACAGGCCGCTGGTTCTGATGATCGATGAGATTGACAGCGCGGCTAATAATAGGTGTTTCTTGATTTCTTATCACAGTTAAGAGGATATTATATTAACAGGGATACGGCGTCCACGTTCCGGTGCGTGATTCTGGCAGGCGTGTACGATATAAAAAATTTGAAGAAACGCTTTCGGGCAGAGGAAGATCACAGGCTCAACAGCCCGTGGAATATTGCTGTGGATTTTAAAGCAGATATGAGTTTTTCATCCGAAGAGATCGCGGGCATGTTAAAAGAGTATGAAGCGGATCACAATACAGGAATGGATATAAAAGAAATGGCCGGGCTCATTTATGAGCATACATCCGGTTATCCGTTTTTAGTTTCCAAGCTTTGCAGGCTTATAGATGAGGAAGTTGCCGGCAGCCGGCATTTTCCGGATAAAAAAACGGCGTGGACATACGCCGGATTTTTGGAGGCGGACAGGATCCTTCTGGGAGAAAAGAATACGCTGTTTGAGTCTATGGTAAACAAGCTCTGCGATTTTCCTGAATTAAATGAGGTCATTTATTCCATGTTGTTTACGGGCAGGGAGATTTCCTATAATGCGCTGGATCAGACGATTGGGGCGGCGGAAATGTTCGGCTTTGTAAAAAATGTGAACGGAGCGGCCGTTATTGCGAACAGGACGTTTGAGACGGTATTTTATAACCTGTTTTTAGCGTCTGCCAGGAATCAGAATACGGGTATTTATAAGGCGGCGCTCCGGGACCGAAATCAGTTTATTTGCGCGGGACGTTTGAACATGGAGCTTTTATTAGAGAGGTTTGTGACACATTTTGATGATTTGTATGGGGATCGTCCGGATCAGTTTAAAGAGGAGGACGGCAGGCGGTATTTTCTTCTGTATTTAAGACCGGTAATCAATGGAGCGGGCAATTACTATATTGAATCCAGAACCCGAAATATGGAACGAACCGATGTGATTGTAGATTATCAGGGGGAACAGAGCGTGATCGAGTTAAAGATCTGGAGGGGGAATGCGTATAATGAGCGCGGGGAGGAACAACTGCTTGCTTATCTGGATCACTATCATTTGAAGAAGGGATATATGCTCAGCTTTAACTTTAATAAGAATAAAAAAATTGGCGTAAATCGTCTGGTTTTCGGAGATAAGGTGTTAATCGAGGCGGTGGTGTAAATGGCCGCGGCTTTGCTGAAATGACGGATGTTAATTATGATTGTCAGGATTGCAGAAAGTATATATACAAACAGAATATATAAAATCAATCAGGGGAAGATGCGGCTTCCCCTGATCGCATATCGGTGCTCTGTGAACACAAAAAAATGGAAATCTCTTTTGAGATTTCCATTTTGGGTTAGAGCATCCATCGCTTAACCGCTCTGTTCATGGAGACAACGGGATTCGAACCCGCGGTCTCTGCGTTGCGAACGCAGCGCTCTCCCAGCTGAGCTATGTCCCCTTACCGACTTCTCTATTATAACACAACTTCAGAAAATTTCAACATAATTTTTGCAGAACATGCAAATTTTTTTCTCACAAAAATGATATAAAAATTTAAAATTCCCCCTTCCCTTTTTCAGGATTCTGTGCTATAATAACACACGTTGAAGAACAGAGGGGCATTAGCGCAGCTGGGAGCGCGTTTGAATGGCATTCAAAAGGCCACGGGTTCGAATCCCGTATGCTCCATATGAAAGCTGTTCCGGTTTGTAAAATGTACAGATCGGGGCAGCTTTTTCATATCTGTGACGATTGCCGGAATATAGGAGAATGTGATGGAAAAAGAAATACGGAAACAGGAAGCGGAACAAACGATGCTGGATGAGCGATTTGAATTTCGCAGCATCCGTCCGGAGGAGGGGGAAGAAGCCGCGGAGATTGAGAGGATCTGTTTTCCCCCAAACGAGGCGTGTTCGGAAAAGATGATGCTGGAGCGCGCGGCGAAAGCGCCGGAATTATTTCTGGTGGCGGTTGACAGGCAGACGGGCCGGATAGCCGGTTTTCTGAACGGGCTTTCAACAAATGAGGAGTCGTTCCGGGATGAATTTTTTACGGATGCGGGGCTTTATGATCCGGAGGGGAGAAATGTGATGCTGCTGGGCCTGGATGTCCTGCCGGATTACCGGCTGCAGGGCCTGGGACGGGAGATTGTGCGGCGGTATGTGCGCAGGGAGCGCGGGAATGGAAGAAAGCGGCTTCTGCTGACATGCCTGCCGCCGAAGGTAGAGATGTACAGAAAGATGGGATTTTGCGATGAGGGCATTGCGAATTCTTCCTGGGGCGGGAGCCAGTGGCATGAGATGAGCTATACGGTTCCTGATTAATTCGGAAAATTTGTGGATACAACAGAACCATAAAGAAACCGATGGCTCTGACGGGAAATCGTCGCTGCCATCGGTTTTTTGCTCAGGCTGAAACAGCACATATCTGCTGCAGGTCATCCTTCCGGCTAAACTGTGCCAAAATCTTTACATATTTTCCCTGCATCTTCCCTGCATCCTTACCAGTCCCACCAGCTATCCCAGTATTTCCAGTCGTGCCAGCGCTCCGGCACGGTGGGGACTATGGACGGGGCGCTGCTCTCGTCTGAGGACGGCTGGGAGAAGGCCGACACGGTAGTGGGCGGTTCGGATCCGCGCGCCGTCGTGTCAGGCGCTGTGGTCTGAATAGAGGCCGTGTAGGGGGCCGTGGTCCCCGGCGCGGCGGAATAGGGCGATGTCGTAAAGGGAGACGGCACGGTGGGCAGGTATGGGCTGCCCGGCGCTGTCTGCTCCGGGATATAGCCGGGGCCGAAGATATCGCCCGATCCCTGGGACGGGTCGATGATGGTGGAGGAACCGTTGTGGACCGTGCAGAAGTCGGGCGCTGCATAGACCGTGTCATCTGTGCCGCCTTCGCTGTCCTCCGGCACGGACATGACCGTTTTGGATTCAAGCTGCTCGGCAGGGCAGAACGCGGTGGGCTTTCCCCCGGAGGCGGCGCATACGGTGATCCGTACATGGTGATCGCATGCCTCTGCCGGGATAGTTCCCTTTGCGAAATATTCGGTATAAACAGCATTGCTGCCCCTGGGATCGCCGGTACACACGCCGGAGATGGGGAGCTTTCCTGATTTCCGGCAGACCTGAGCCGTCTCGATGCTGTCCGGAACCGGGAAGCCCGGATCGGAGAGGCCCTCGTGGATCCTTGTCATGATGGAGCGCCAGATCCGTTTGTGGAAGCTTGTTCCGCCGTTGCGCGCGCCGGCGCTGTCCTTTAAGCTCTGGTTGGCGTCGCAGCCGCCCCAGATCCCGGCGGTGTAGTAGGGGGTAAAGCCCACAAACCAGATATCCACATTGTTTGTGGTGGTGCCGCTCTTTCCGGCGCAGCTCATGCCCGGAATGGCGGCCGCCGTACCGGTGGAATTGACGCCTGCGCCGGGACGGGAGTAGAGGCTGTTGCTCTGCATGGCGTCGCTTAAGGCGTCGGTCAGAAGAAAAGCCGTGGAGTCCTTGAGCGCCGGCCGCGTCTCCGGCACATTTTCAATGAGCACCTTGCCGTTGTGGTCAAGGATTTTCGTAAAAAAGACCGGTTTTGTGTAGGTTCCCCCATTTGCGATCGTGGCAAAGGAGTTCGTCAGATCCAGGTTTGTGACGCCTTTGCTTAAGCCGCCGAGGGCGGTCGCCAGGTTTAAATCCGCGGCGCTTAAGGTGGTAATGCCCATTTTTTCCGCATATTCCACGCCGAGCTGCGGGGTGACGGTATCATTCATGCACCGCAGGGCGACGATGTTCATGGAATAGATGATTCCCTCGCGGATGGTGTGGTAGCCCTTGTAATCCGCGCCCCACCAGTTGCGGAAGGTTTTCTCCCCCACTGTGTAGGGCCCGTCGTAGTAGACCGTGGCCAGCGTCGCGCCGCAGGTGTCGATCGCCGGGGCGAAGGAGGTAACCACTTTGAAGGTGGAGCCGGGCTGGCGGACAGAGTCTGTGGCGCGGTTTAAGGTCCGGTTTGCCTTTTTTTCCCCTCGCCCGCCGCTTAACGCCTTCACGTACCCGGTGGACTGCTCGATGAGCACAAAGGAGGTCTGAGGCTGTAAAACGATGTTGGCGGACTCGCCGATCACCGTGTCGCCCTCATGGATCAGCCATGCCTTGTAATCCTCAATGGCGGCCGTGACCTCCTCCTCGCTGTCAAAGAGTCCTTCAAAGGAGGTCTGCCCTTTGACCTGGCGGATATAGCTCTCCATGGTCTGCTGGGAGTAGTGCTTTGTCTCCCCGTCCGCATGCGCGACGGACAGGCGGTACTCAACCGAGTAGCGGGCGGCGTCATAATTTTCAGGGTTATTGATCTCCTCGTCCACAATGGCCTGCAGGCGCGGATCCTGCGGGGTGAAGATCTGGAGGCCGCCGCTGAACAAGAGGTTAGAAGCCTGGGTGTCCGTATACCCGAGCTGTTCCTTGAGCGCCTCTGTAATCTGGTTGATGAGCTCGTCCGTATAGTAAGAATAGGGCGTTGTATTGCCGCGGATGGCCAGATCCACGTTCTGGATGCGGGAATAGACGTCGTCGGCCAGCGCTTCCTCCTGCTGCTCCTTGGAAATATAGCCCTGCTCGTACATTTCCTTTAAAATAACCTCGCGCCGCTCTGCGTTGTCGTCCGGCCCCGTAATGGGATTGAGCTTGCCCGGGTTCTTGGTGATGCCCGCGATAACGGCGCATTCCGACAGTGTGAGCTCGGAGATATCCTTATTAAAATATCGGAGCGCGGCGGCCTTTACGCCAAGGGTGTTATTGCCCAGATTGATCGTGTTTAAGTAATTCGTGAGAATGATCCTGCGATCCACGTTTTTTGTAAGCTGCAGCGCCAGGTACTGCTCCTGTATTTTCCGCTCCAGCTTCGCGCCCTTGCTGGTCTCCATACCGCCGTTGAAGACCGTGTTTTTGATGAGCTGCTGGGTCAGGGTGCTGGCTCCGCCGCTGTAATTATTGGTCAGGACGCCGACCGCGGCGCGCGTGATGGAACGGAAATCGATTCCGTTGTGCTGCCAGAAGCGGGTGTCCTCAATCGAGACAAACGCGTCGATCAGATCCTGCGGGAATTCCTCATAGGACGCCTCGATCCGGTTGGCATTGCTTCCCACCAGGGTGTCCGTCACTTCGCCGGCGCTGTTGTAGATGGTGGAAAAATAGCCGCTGGGAGCAAAGCTGTCAGGATTAAAGCCCGGAGAACTGTCAAGAATCCCCCGGAACATCCCGATCCCCATGCTGATTCCTGTCACGGCGACGAACAGGAACAGGACTAAAACCGTTTTAAAGAATGAAAGGAATACCCAGTTGGCGTATTTCTTCTTTCTGGAGCTGGCTGCCTTTATTTTCTGTTTCGTTTCTTTTCTGCCATAATTCATAGGAGCCTCCTTATAACTTGTCATTATAGCAAAATTTGGGTTATAAATAAATAGTTATTGTCATGAAGTTTTTTTTACGTTATTATGAAAGGTGTTATTTGCGGTTTGTTTGGCGGTTGCGGGGAGGCCGCCAGGGACGGGTTCTATATCCAACGGAACCCCGCTTCCGCTCGGAGAAAAGCGCAGCGGTACTAAGCTCGAAAAGACCTCGCTAAGTACCGGCGGTTTTCTACGGGTTCCTTATGGATATAGAACCCGTCCCTGGCTACGTTACTGGCGGGCCGTTCATTTATTTGCGCCATTGCTGCGTTGGCTTCAATGGACGATGCCGCCTCGCCTCATTCAGCCGCGTTGCATTGATACAAATATCAGGCGCTTAGTATCCGGGTATCTACGAAACTCTGTATTAGCACAATGTCATAAACTTAAAGAATTTCTGCTAAAAAGCACACCTGAAAGACCGCAGATATCAGTTACATAATACATCCTTCTAAGGCTTAAGTTAATGACACTGTGTATTAGCAGGGCTTTAAATTTATTCTTTGTCAGTAATTCTTACAAAAGTTAATTATAGTTTATTTCCATTATTCCCTGTTTGGGGATGGATTAATACAAATGTTTTGCCAGATGGTATGCAGTTTAGGTATGTAACGCAGGCTTTCCGCTTATAACCGGGGAGGCGCAGACAAGTCAGACAGAAGGGCAGGGGGACAAGATGAAAGAACGGTATAAAATTTTGTATAAGGGCGGGGAAGGCGAAATCACGGAGAAAAAATCGCGCTTTATCGCAACCGTCCGTCCGGTGGAGACGGAAGAGGAAGCGGCCGCTTTTATTGCGGAGATGAAGAAACGGTACTGGGATGCGAGCCATAACTGCTCAGCCTTTGTGATCGGGGAAGAGAATCCGCTGACGCGCTGCAGCGACGACGGGGAGCCGGCGCAGACGGCGGGCCGGCCGATGCTGGACGTGCTTCTGGGCGCGGAGGTGTATAATGTCTGCGCGGTGGTCACGCGTTATTTTGGAGGCACGCTTCTCGGAACCGGGGGACTGGTGCGCGCATATTCAAAGGCCGTCCGCGAGGGCCTTCTAAACTGTGTGATCCTGGAAAAATGCCTGGCGGACCGTCTGCGCCTTTCTACCGATTACAGCGGCCTCGGAAAGCTGCAGTACATCCTCTCAGAAGCCGGGATTGCGGTGCTTGACAGCCAGTACGGCGAGGCGGTGGAGATGACAATCCTCGCTCCGGCAGCCCAGTCGAGCCAGATCCGGAAAAAGATCACAGAAGGCACAAACGGCCGCTGCGGGATAGAACTGCAGGGACAGGTATACTACGGAATGGACGCAGGGGAGATTGTGCTTCTGGGTGAAGGCTGATGCTGCGGCGCGCGGCCGATACGTGAAACAGGTATTAATATGGGATACTTGTTTTGTTTATCGAAATAGGCATCAGTAATGCCTCTCTGAAAACATGGCAGGTTTTTAGCTGACATACAGCCCGCCGGTAACGTAGCCGGGGATCGCTGCTATATCCATAAGGAACCCGTAGAAAACCGCCGGCGCTTAGCGAGGTATTTTCGAGCTTAGCGTCCGCTGCGCTTTTCTCCGAGCGGAAGCGGGGTTCCGTTGGATATAGCAGCGATCCCTGGCGGCCTTCCGGGATACTATTTTACAAATAAAATTTCCCTTGAACTCTGTTCCAAACGATGCTACAATAATTTCCTGTAAAATCAACCCAAACACAGCTTACGCCTCACACAGAACCGCCAGCCGGCCCTGTGAAGCGTAACGGGAATAATGCGAGGTACAAGACGAGTATGAAAATGAACCGTGAGGATATCAGAAATATTGCGATTATTGCGCATGTCGATCATGGAAAGACGACGCTGGTGGATCAGCTCCTGCGCCAGAGCGGCGTGTTCCGGGCGAATCAGGAGGTAGTGGACCGTGTGATGGATTCAAATGCCATCGAGCGGGAGCGCGGCATCACGATCCTGTCAAAGAATACGGCCATCAACTATAAAGGAACCAAGATCAACATTATCGACACCCCGGGCCATGCGGATTTCGGCGGGGAGGTGGAGCGCGTCTTAAAGATGGTGAACGGCGTGATCCTGGTGGTGGACGCCTACGAGGGCGCGATGCCGCAGACGAAGTTTGTGCTCAGGAAGGCGCTTGATCTGGCGCTTCCGGTGATTGTGTGCGTGAACAAGATTGACCGCCCGGAGGCCAGGCCGGACGAGGTGGTGGACGAGATTCTGGAGCTTTTCATGGATTTGGACGCTTCGGACGAGCAGCTTGACTGCCCGTTTATCTATGCCTCCGCCAGGGCGGGCTTTGCAAAGCGCGATGTAAATGATCCGGAGACGGATATGACGCCGCTGTTTGAAACAATTCTGGAGTACATTCCCGCGCCAGAGGGGGATCCGGACGCGGAGACGCAGGTGCTTATCAGCACGATTGACTACAATGAATATGTGGGCCGGATTGGGGTCGGAAAGGTGGACAACGGCTCTGTGAAGTCCGGCCAGGAGTGTGTGATCGTGAACCACCACGAGCCGGATAAGTTCCGCAAGGTGCGGATCGGAAAGCTCTATGAGTTTGAGGGCCTTAATAAGGTGGAGGTAAGCGAGGCCGGGATCGGCTCGATCGTGGCCATTTCCGGCATCACAGACATCCATATTGGAGATACCTTATGTTCCCCGGAAAAACCGGAGGCGATTCCGTTCCAGAAGATTTCCGAGCCGACGATTGCCATGGATTTTATGGTAAATGACAGCCCGCTGGCCGGGCAGGAGGGGAAGTATATCACGTCCCGCCATATTCGGGAGAGGCTGTTTAGCGAGCTGAATACGGATGTAAGCCTCCGGGTGGAGGAGACGCAGTCTCCGGACTGCTTTAAGGTATCGGGCCGCGGCGAGCTGCATTTGTCCGTGCTGATTGAAAATATGAGGCGCGAGGGCTATGAGTTCGCTGTCAGCAAGGCGGAGGTGCTCTATAAGTACGATGAGAGAAATAAAAAGCTTGAGCCCATGGAGATCGCCTATGTGGACGTGCCGGAGGAGTTTACAGGCGCGGTGATCCAGAAGCTGACCAGCCGCAAGGGCGAGCTGCAGGGCATGAGCCCCATCGGGGGAGGCTATACGAGGCTGGAGTTTTCGATCCCCTCCAGAGGGCTTATCGGCTACCGAGGGGAGTTTATGACCGATACCAAGGGAAACGGGATCCTGAATACCAGCTTTGACGGCTACGGCGTGTTCAAGGGCGAGCTGAATTACCGCAAGCAGGGGTCGCTGATCGCCTTTGAGGCCGGGGAGTCCATTACCTATGGCCTGTTCAATGCACAGGAGCGGGGCGTGCTCTTTATCGGGCCCGGCGTGCGGGTGTATTCGGGCATGATCGTGGGGCAGAGCGCGAAAAGCGAGGATATTGAGCTGAATGTCTGCAAGACCAAAAAGCTTACAAACACGCGTTCTTCAAGCTCTGACGAGGCGCTGCGCTTAACGCCGCCCAGGGAGATGAGCCTGGAGCAGTGCCTTGATTTCATAGATTCGGATGAGCTTTTGGAGGTGACGCCAACAAGCCTGCGCATCCGCAAAAAAATCCTTGATCCGACGCTCCGCAAGAGAGCCATGATCAGCCGTAAGGATAAAGAAAACCAGTAACCCCGTTCTTTTTAAACCGATGGGGGTAATGCTGTACGAAGGGGCCGCTGCGGCCGGAAACACGTTGAAATTCCGGCTGCAGCGGTCTTTTTACGTGTCAGGGCATACCGCTGTCCGCGGGCCCCTGTCTTTTAAGCCGGCCATAACCGGACGCGGGAGAGGCGCTGTACGCTGTCGAATGCGCCTGATTTCGCCCGCCCGTCCTGTCGCTTTCCGTAGAAATGTTTGAACCGATTTTTCTTCTAATTTCCATATCACAGCATAAATATAATATTAGCAATTGGCTTAAAGCGCCTTCCGGGGAAAGGTTTTGGGGAAGGCGCGCAGTAAATCTGGTAAGTGTGAAAAATAAAGGGTTACTGCGCACAGCCCGCCGGGGATTGGGCCGGTAACAATAAAAATGGAAAGAAAGAGGAGATGTACTATGTCAGAAAAAATGATTGAAAACAATAAGGTAAGCGTAATTGGAGAGGTAGTTTCCGAATTCCGCTTCAGCCATGAGGTATTTGGAGAGGGATTCTATGTGGTGGATTTGGCGGTGAACCGGCTGAGCGATCAGGTTGACCGGATTCCCCTGATGGTATCGGAACGGCTGATGGACGTGTCCGGCGATTATAAGGGATGCACCATGGAAGCGATCGGACAATTTCGCTCCTATAACCGTCATGAGGGAACAAAAAACAGGCTTGTGCTTTCCATTTTTGTGAGAGAGGTCAATTTTCTGGAGGAATTTACGGATTATACAAAGACAAACCAGATTTTCCTGGACGGCTATATCTGTAAGGAACCGATTTACCGGAAAACGCCGCTGGGACGGGAGATCGCGGATCTTTTGCTGGCGGTAAACCGCCCGTATGGAAAATCGGATTACATACCCTGCATCGCCTGGGGGAGAAACGCGAGATACGCCTCCGGTTTTCAGGTGGGGAGCCGCGTCTGCGTCTGGGGGCGCGTGCAGAGCCGGGAATATACGAAACGGTTAAGCGAGACGGAATGCGAGAAACGGGTGGCGTATGAGGTGTCGGTCAGCAAACTGGAGTGCGTGGAGGAGTAGAAGCGGCTGAAAATCAGCGTATACTTGCAAATTGAGACAAAATATGCTAAAATAACTCCGTTTTTAAAGATCCGTCAGGCAGAGGGATACAACAGGGCAGGCGCACGGGCGGCTGTCCCCCGCCGCAGACCGCAATACGGCGGCAAGGCAACAGTATAGGTAAAGGGATCCGGGCTGTTATGGGAGAACGGTATGCCATGTGGAATGAGGTGCTGATATGGATAAAGGGATTGTTCACGTGATCTTCGGAGAAGGGCGCGGAAAGACATCCATGGCTCTGGGCAGGGGCATCGGAGCGGTGGCCAGAGGCCAGAGAGTCATCATGGTACAGTTTTTAAAGGGGGCGCTGAGCCCTGAGCTTTCAGAATGGATGAAGAGACTGGAGCCGGATATGAAGATATTCCGGTTTGAAAAGCAGGGGTGCTATTTTGAGAGCCTGAGTGAAAATGAGAAAAAGGAAGAAGAGTACAATATCCAGAACGGGATTAATTTTGCCAGGAAGGTGCTTTCCACCGGGGAGTGTGATCTGCTGATTCTGGATGAGTTTCTGGGGATCCTGGATCAGAATATGATTTCCCTGGAGGCGGCGGCCGCTCTGTTCGCTCTCCGGGAGGGCACGGATCTGCTTTTAACCGGAACGGTATGCCCGCCCGGGCTTAAGGAGCTGGCTGATGAGACTACAAGGATAGAGGACAATTAGGGTTTGCCTGTCTTACGATCTATACGTCAGACCGCCGGGAGAGTATTTTTCCCGGCGGATACGTATATCCGGACGGCAGATGGCAGCGTTTTATGTTCCGGTGAATACGCCGGCAGGCGCAGTCTTATCTGTTTTTTTCGTAGAGAGCCAAAAGCCCTTTGAGAAGCAGAGTTCCGTCATATGTTATAACATGGCTGCACAGGGGCAGTATGATTTTCGCGATTCCGCCTGTCGCAATCACCGTCGCTTTTTCTCCGAGTTCCTGTTCGATGCGCGTGAGCATTCCGTCAATCATCGAGGCATTTCCGTATATGACGCCGCTTCTCATACAGTCAACCGTATTTTTCCCTATAATTTTTTTGGGCGTGTCAAGGCTGATCCGGGGGAGCTGCGCCGTGCTGGAGGACATGCTGTCAAGAGAAACCCGCAGTCCCGGCAGGATAGCCCCGCCGATATAGCGCCCTTTCTGGTCAATGACGGACATCGTGGTGGCGGTGCTCATCTCTATGATGATCAGGGGCGGCTCATGCTCGGACAGCGCGCCGACTGAGTTGACAATCATGTCGCTGCCTACGGATTTCGGATTGTCCATGAGGATATTAAGGCCGGTTTTCATGCCGGATCCGACCTGCATGGCGTTGATGCCCGTGATTTTTTTAACGGCTGCATGGATGGTGCGGTTTAACGGCGGGACGACGGAGGAGATGATGGCGCCTTCAATCTGAGAGGGGCTGATGTGGTAAATCTCCAGGATGCTTTTGAGAGTGATGGCATATTCCAGATTTGTTTTGCCGATCGTGGTGGTGATGCGCTCCATAAAATACGTTTTTGCCGTGTCTATGCCTCCGATGAAGGTGTTGGTGTTTCCGATATCAATTGCTAAAATCATTTGGTGCTCCTTTTTCAGACGGTTTAAGATTAGTAATGCGGAAGCGGCGGTACTTGGGGAATGATTGATCTTAGTATACAATATTTTTGGGGTAAAAGCAAGATGGGGGATCGTGAGAGGGACGCCGTAAGCAGGCGGTTTTAGTGGCTGGCCTGCTTTGCGATGTCTCTGCGCCTTAATATGAGCCTATAGCATTACAACAGATGAATATAACCAGATAAGGATAACATCAAAAATTGAATGGAAGGAGACAAAGTATACGCAGGATACAGAATAACTGCCGCTGCCGGAAAAAAGTATAAAACAAATCACTACAATCTTCAAGCCATTATTGCTGTTGGGTTTAAAGTAGACAATGACTGTGCAGCGCGGTTCCGCAAATGGGCAGGGCAGATTGTGAAAGACTATACAATTCAAGGCTGGACAATGGATGTCGAGCGCAAGTACAGCGAGGATCGGATTGTGTTAGCCTGTAATCCGATTTTATCCTTATCTGGTTTCACCCACGGAGGAATTATAATTTTATGACAATCAAATGTTTACGCCTCAATACAGATAAAAACGAAGAACAGGGAGGATGTAAGGAGGGCGGCGCGCTCCTTACATGCTATCTGAAGGATAACACTGAGGGCAGGCCGCATGCCAGGCGCAGGGCGGTTGTGATTTGTCCGGGCGGCGGTTATGAGTTCTGCTCGACCAGGGAGGCGGAGCCGGTAGCGATGCAGTTTTTGGCCATGGACTGCCAGGCTTTTGTCCTTACGTACAGCACGGCGCCGGCTGTGTTTCCGGATGCGCTGCGGGAACTGGCGATGTCGGTGGCAATGATTCGGGCGCATGCAGAGGAGTGGCATGTGGATGAGAACCGCGTGATTGTGTGCGGTTTTTCGGCAGGAGGGCATCTGTCGGCTTCTCTGGGCGTGTTTTGGGACAGGGAATTTGTGTGGGAGGCTCTGGGCCTTACAGGGGAAAAGGTGCGGCCGGACGGCCTGATTCTTGCGTATCCCGTCATTTCTTCCGGGGAGTTTGCGCACAGGGGCTCGTTTGAACATCTGACGGGCCGGAGCGGGGAGACAAAGGGGGAGGAGCTTTTGTCCCTTGAACGCCAGGCAGGGCCTCAGACGCCTCCTGTTTTTATGTGGCATACCGCCGCGGACGGGACGGTTCCGGTAGAAAACTCTCTTTTATTTGCGATGGCATTGAGAAAGGCCGGAGTGAGCCTGGAACTGCATATTTTCCCGGAGGGACGCCATGGGCTGGCTCTGGCGTCAGAGGAGACGGCCAAAGATATGGACGACGGCCGGGGGACGTATGTGGTTCCTGCATGTCAGCAGTGGATCAGGCTGGCCGGGGTCTGGCTGGCCGGACAATTTCCGGAAAACATTTCTGAAAAACAGTTTTAAAACTCACGGCCTAGAGCGTGTTTGAAAATTGCTTTCTGGTAGCTGTGCGTGCCACTTTGTGGGAGATTTGTGCCAAATGAACGCGGCGTAGTGGGCTGCGTTAAGTGAATTTGGCACAAATATACCGCGAAGTGGGGCGTGCAGATGCCAGGAATGAATTTTCAAACACGCTCTAGCAGTAAAGTAGCCGGAAACGGGCGGTACAGGCGTCCGCTGCGCTTTTCTCTGAGCGAGAGCGCAGTTTCGCCGGATATACCGTCCGCTTCCGGCGGCCCCTTTGCGTCTGCCGCCTATGCACAGGACATTTTTGGAAGATTCATCACCATTCTATACAGATATGTCAAGGGAAACCTCGGGCATGGAGAAATCCATGGCGGCGGATACGGCTTCCGCCGCCGCGTCCACGCCGCCCCCTGCGTCGGTTCCGCCCTGCGGGACGGGCGAGGAGGCCATGCCGGCCATGCTCTCGAACATCTCCTCCATGGCGATCTTTTGATCCTCATTTAACTCTTCTTTGGCGTACTTTTGTTCCTCTCTGCGGCGCTTTGTCCGTTTGCGGCGCAGCTCTTCACCGATCTCTTTGGCCTCATCCATGTCCATCTTGTGTTCCGCGGCTTTTTTTCGCATCTCCATCTGCTCTTCCTGATTTAAGCAGCGCAGTTTTTTGTTGATGCGTTTGACAAGCTTTTCCATACGGCGGATCATCTGCTGGATCTTCTGTTTGTCTTTTCCGTCGGAAAATGCGGCCGCTATTTTTAAGTTGGACAGGGCGCGCGTGGCCTTGGAGGAAACCTGGAGGACGTCCGCCTTTGTCTCCGCCTTGGCGAGCAGGGACGCGAGCTGGCCCACGGAATCCTCGGGCATGGAGCTTTTCATTTTGCCATTTTTATTATTGGAACCAGAGGCTTTGGAGGCGGACGCCTGTTCCGCCATCTTTTTTATGGACGACAGGAGGAGATCCATCTCCTTATCCTTTTCGCCGCGGTCTTTGTTTTTATCGGCCGGGGATGCGGATCCGGCTTTGGGCTCCTCGGGAGCCGGGGATACCGGGACGGCTTCCTGAACTGTTTCGGAAATCTTATCAGCCGCCGTCGGTCCGGGCGCTGCGGTTTCCTGGTTTTTGTAAAGGGACGAATAAGAGCCGGCTGCATCCGTCTGCCAGTTTCTAAGCGTTACATTCATATATACACCTCCCTGGTGATATAATAACGGATATCCGGAAAACGAACGTATTTCCGGAACCGCTGCAAACTGCGTATATAATCTATATCGGCTCATCTTGCGAAAAGAAAACGCTGGTTTGCACATTTTCACGGAAATATTGACTTTCCATTTAATTCATACTAGAATGGGGATACTGAAAAGGCGTCCTGCGGGCGCCCGGACGGCTGCCGTGCGATGCGGCGGGTAAATATCGAGTGTGGAGGAGAAACCTTTGGAGAATATAGCAGAACAGATAAAGCGGCGGCGCACCTTTGCCATTATCTCGCACCCCGACGCGGGAAAGACGACTCTGACGGAGAAGTTCCTGCTGTACGGAGGGGCGATTAACCTGGCGGGTACCGTAAAGGGGCGCAAAGCGGCGAAGCATGCGGTGTCGGACTGGATGGAGATTGAAAAGGAGAGGGGAATTTCGGTTACCTCATCCGTGCTTCAGTTTCAGTACGATGGCTGCTGCATTAATATTTTGGACACCCCGGGGCATCAGGATTTCTCGGAGGATACGTACCGGACGCTGATGGCGGCCGATTCGGCGGTGATGGTGATTGATGCGTCAAAGGGCGTGGAGGCGCAGACGATCAAGCTTTTTAAGGTCTGCCTGCTCCGCAATATCCCGATTTTTACATTTATCAATAAGATGGACCGGGAGGCGAGGGATCCGTTTGAGCTGATGGATGAGATTGAGAGCGTGCTGGGGATCCGGACGTGCCCGGTCAACTGGCCGATCGGCTGCGGCAAGGGCTTTAAGGGGGTCTATGACCGCAATACAAAGAAGATCACGACTTTTACAGCGGCCATGGGCGGGCAAAAGGCTGTGGCCTCGCAGGAGTTTTCCCTGGAGGGGACGGATGTGGAGGCGGTGATCGGCGCAGACTACCATCAGCAGCTTTTGGAGGATATTGAGCTTTTGGACGGCGCGAGCAATGAATTTGACATGGAGCGCGTCAGCCAGGGAAAGCTGTCCCCGGTTTTCTTTGGCTCAGCGCTTACGAATTTTGGGGTGGAAACATTCCTGGAGCATTTCCTGACCATGACGACCCCGCCGCTTCCAAGGAAGACGACGACCGGGATCGTGGATCCGTTTGATGCGAATTTCAGCGCCTTTGTCTTTAAGATCCAGGCTAATATGAACCGGGCGCACAGGGACCGCATTGCTTTTATGCGCATCTGCTCCGGGAAATTTGAGGCGGGTATGGAGGTTTCCCATGTACAAGGGGGCAGGCGGCTCCGGCTTTCCCAGCCGCAGCAGATGATGGCCCAGGATCGGAAGATCGTGGAGGAGGCGTATGCGGGCGATATCATCGGCGTGTTCGATCCCGGTATTTTTTCGATTGGAGATACGCTGTGCGGATCCGGGGACAAGATTGAATTTGAGGGGATCCCGACCTTTGCGCCGGAACATTTTGCCAGGGTGCGCCAGATCGATACCATGAAGCGCAAGCAGTTTATCAAGGGGATTTCCCAGATTGCCCAGGAGGGCGCGATCCAGATCTTCCAGGAGTTTAACACAGGAATGGAGGAGATCATTGTGGGCGTGGTGGGGGAGCTTCAGTTCGAGGTGCTGACCTACCGCCTCCAGAGCGAGTATAATGTGGAGGTGAAGCTCGATAAGCTGCCCTACGAGTATATCCGCTGGATTGAAAACAAGGATGAGACGGATCCCGCGGCGATCCAGGGCACGTCGGATATGAAGCGTATCCGGGATCTGAAGGGCAATCCGCTCCTTTTGTTTGTCAATAGCTGGAGCGTGGGGATGGTCCTGGAGCGAAACCCAGGGCTTAAGCTGAGCGAGTTCGGACGGAATTAACGCGGCTGCGCGGGGGGATCGTGCGGAGCCCGCGCTGTATGAGATTGAATTGAGGAAAGGAGGAACGCCGCCTGCGCGCTGCTGTGTGTGGGAGCAGGCGCCATGGCGGCGGAAAACGATATGTACCAGAAGAAAATTGAGGAGTTTATTGACGCGCACCGCCAGGAGATGGTGGATGATATCTGCCGGCTGTGCCGTATAAACAGCGAGCGGTCCGGTTATCAGGAGGGCATGCCGTACGGAAAGGGGGCCAGCATGGCCCTGTCCGAGGCGCTGGGCCTGGCGGAGCGGTATGGGTTTGCGATCCACAATTATGATAATTATGTGGGAACCGCGGACTTGAACGATAAGGAGAAGCAGCTCGATATCCTGGCCCATCTGGACGTGGTTCCGGCCGGGGACGGATGGAGTGTGACAGGGCCGTTTGAGCCCCTGGAAAAGGACGGGAAGATCTACGGCCGGGGGACGGCTGACGACAAGGGGCCGGCGGTTGCGGCTCTTTACGCCATGCGCGCCGTGAAGGAGCTGGGGCTTCCGGTGAGTAAAAACGCGCGCCTCGTGCTGGGGACGGATGAGGAGTGCGGAAGCTCGGATCTGCGCCATTACTATAAAGTGGAGGAGGAAGCGCCGATGTCATTTTCACCGGACGCCGAATTTCCGGTGGTGAATGTAGAAAAGGGAAGGCTGCAGGGCCATTTTACCGCCGAATTCGAGGCGTCGGAATCGCTTCCCAGAGTCTGCTCCGTAAAGGGAGGGACAAAGATCAATGTGGTTCCCGGAAAGGCGATGGCTGTGATTGAGGGACTGGATGATGATCTCGTGCGCGGAGAGGGGAAAAAGGTAGAGAGTGAGACCGGCGTTTCCTTTGCGATCAAAGGGATGAATGAGACGCTGGAGATCACGGCCGAGGGGGCCGGATCCCATGCGTGCGAGCCTCAGGAGGGCAAAAACGCTGTCACGGCTCTGCTTTTGCTTCTGACACGCCTTCCGTTTGCGGATTGCGGCCAGATCCGCGCGATCCGCAGCCTGACAGAGCTGTTCCCGTATGATGACACAGCAGGCAGGGCCCTGGGCATTGCGATGGAGGATGAGATATCCGGAACCCTGACGCTGGCCTTTTCCATGCTGGAGATCACAGGGGACAGCCTGGATGCGAACTTTGACAGCCGCTGCCCGGTCTGCGCCAATGAGGAGAATGTATTAAAGCCGGTGCGGGAGCGTCTTAGCGCACATGGCTTTACGCTCGTCACCCCGGCCATGGAGCCGCCGCATCATGTGGATGGGGAATCGCATTTTGTGAAGACGCTGTTAAAGGCATATGAGCGGTATACGGGAAGGAAGGGGAGCTGCGGATATATGGGCGGGGGAACGTATGTCCACAACCTGAAAAACGGCGTTGCGTTCGGAGCCGCCATGCCGGGAACGGATAACCGGATGCACGGGGCGGATGAGTTTGCCGTGGTGGAGGATTTGCTGACAAGCGCGAAGATTTTTGCGCAGGTGATTGTGGATCTGTGTAAATAGGCAGCGGCTGTCTGTCCTAGACTTAACAAAAATTTCAGAAAATTTTTTGTATTTCATTCGATTATTAAAGAAAGTTCCATTGATTTGCCGGGGATTCTGTGCTAGACTTTGAGCGTGTCTGAATATTGCTTATCGATGTCCCGCGCAGGGCGCGCGGGAGCGGCAGGTCAAAGGAGCGATTGGTTTATGAAGAAAAAATTAATGGTTTTACTCGCATCCGCCATGGTCCTGGCATCACTTGCGGGATGTGGCAATAACAATGCGGAAGAGGCGTCCGGCGCTTCATCAGAGGCAGAGGAGACGGCCGGCGCGGCAGACCCGGCCATGGAGTCCACAGACGGGACGGCCGGCGAAGAAGAAGTGGAAAAGCCGGGAGAGGAAAAGACGGAGCTGGTGATCGCCGGAGGGGACGCGGCGGGTGTCGCGGCCGCGATCCAGGCTGTCTCCGAGGGCATGGATCCGTCTGCGATCCTGATCGTGGAGTCAGGAGATGAGCTGGCTGCGGATGCGGCGGGAAAGGGAAGCTTTTTTAATGAGTCCGATTCGGATCAGCAGTTCGAGGCCGGGATAGAGGACAGTTACGACAGCTTCCTGGCCGATACGCGCAAGGCCGGAGGCGATGAAAATGATACGGCTATGGCGGAGTTCCTGGTGGAAAGCGCGTCTGAGGCCAGAGTGTGGCTGGAGGGCCTGGGCGTGAAGTTTGGCGCGCCGGAGCAAAGAGAGGGCTCATCTGCCGCGAGAAGCCTGCCCGGGGCGGGTGAAGAGCTGGGCGTCCAGGTGGAAAAGGCGCTTAAGGCCAAGGCAGAGGAGCTTAAGATTCCGGTTCGTTATAATACATCCGTTGTTAAACTTCTGTACGGCGATGACGGGGCTGTATCCGGCATTGTCCTCAGCGCGGACGGGAAAGAGGAAACCATTGACTGCCTGGCCGTGGTGGCGACGGATCCGGAGCTTTTGCCCCTGTTTGAGGAGTTAAAGACCGTGAACGGCGCGGACGGAAACGCGGCGGGCGTTGTTGTGACATCCTGCGCGGAAGCGATCATGCCGGGCAGCGAGGAGGAGGAGAAAGCGGTTCCCGGGCTCTATGCCGCCGGGCGGATCATCGAGGCCGCCGCGCATGGCGCAGGCGCGCTTGAGGGAAATGAGATGGTTTCCATGGCCGTGTACGGCATGACGGCGGGCACGGAGGCTGCGATTTATATCGGGGACGCAAGCAGATAGAGGACGGGAGCGGTAACAACTGCGATCCATATTATAACGGTAATGTGACGTTTAAACCGTTTTTTCTGTGAGGAGGCGGCGCGGGATCTGTACGGCGATGCGCAAATAACGGCGGATATCAGGTGTGGAATTTGCCGGAATGTTTGCATGGATGTACAGGCTCCCGGCCGTTTTTTCTGCATATAATAGGAATAAGGAACGGTCCGGAGGGACTTGATTTGAGGATCTGCGATCTGAAGCAAAAGGAAGTAATCAATGTAAAGGACTGCCGGCGGCTGGGCTTTGTGGGCGATGTGGATTTTGATATCCAGACCGGAAAGATCACGGCCATCATTGTACCGGGGCCTGGCTGTATATGGGGCTTTCTGGGCCGTGAAAAAGAATATGTCATTCCCTTCTGCGATATCTGCCAGATAGGGGATGACATTATTTTAGTGGAATTGAAGGAGAAGAAGGAGAAGGAGTAGACGGGCCGAATGCGCGCTGTATAACCGGAAAATTGTGGTTTGCCGGTTTTACAGCGTTTTTTTATGCCGTCCCGCAGTTATACAGGTTTCCTGTGAGTCAGTTTATAGCAACATAATTTTATTATAGTGTCTATTTTTCAAAATAGATAACAAAATATCCAAAATATATTGACATACTGTTTTTTATATCGTATACTATGCGCATCAAAACACAATATTGAACTTAATTTCTAAATAGTGTCTAAAGGAGGAAAACATGAACAATTTTAGTCTCAGTAAACCGCTCAATATGGCTCCAACCGGTATTGCAACCTTTGCCAAAACGCAGATGTGCCAGGACATCCGCAATATAGATGCGGATATCGCGATTTTGGGAGCGCCTTCTGATCTGGCGATCCAGGGAAGAACCGGATGCCGCCTGGGGCCGAGAGGGATCCGCATTGCATCCACCCGTTTTTCATATAAGCCGGGAGGAACCTATGATTCGGAAAGAGGGAAATTTTATATGGACAGCGACCGCTGGACAGTGGCGGACTGCGGCGATGTAGATTATGTGCCCGGGGATTGGGTGCAGACATCGGACAATATTGAGGCGGCGGTGCGGATTCTCGCCGAAAAGGGTGTGATGCCGGTTGTCCTGGGGGGTGACTGTGCGATCGGATATCCGGTGATCAAGGGGATGGAAGCGGCGGGAAGCTTTGATATCATTCACTTTGACGCGCATCTGGACTGGACGAAGCCGGTCGGCGGGCAGAAATATTTTAACGGGGCGCCGATGCGCAACGCAGCCGGCCTTCGCTATGTCGGCCGGATTCTTCACCTGGGAGTGCGCGGGGCGGGCAGCAGCGGGCCGGATGATTTTGCGGATGCAAAGGCTCATGGCGATATGATATATTCCGTTAAGCAGACGCGGGCAGCCGGGATTCAGGCGATCCTGAATGAATTTAAGCCGGATAAAAAGGTGTTTATTGCGATTGATATTGATGTTATGGACGCTTCGTGCGCAAGGGCCACTGCCTCTCCGATGTTCGGCGGCTTCTGGTATGAGGAGATGGCGGATATGTTTGAGGCAATTGCAGGATCGGCGGAAATTATCGGCATTACTTTAACCGAGGTGGCTCCCCCGTATGATGACGGCGTGGATACAACCGCATATCTGGCGGCGCGTATGATTTCGGATATTTTGAATTTTGCAACAAAAGCGAAAGAGGAAAAGGAGTAAAAGGCGCGGAGGGACGTAAGATGACATTTGAAACATTGGATCATGTTTTTACTATCAATGTAAACGCCATTATGACAGTTGCTATGGCTTCGATATTGCTGCTGCTCGGGTATTTCGTGAAAAGTAAGGTAAAGCCGCTGGAAAAGTATTGCATCCCGGCCCCGGTAATCGGCGGATTCCTGTTTATGTTTGTCACCTTTGCCGGACATATGACAAACACGTTTTCCTTTACCTTTGACTCGTATTTTCAGTCGCCGTTTATGCTGGCGTTTTTTACGACAGTGGGGCTTGGGGCCAGCCTTGAGCTTCTGAAAAAAGGCGGCGTCATGCTTTTTGTATACTGGTTTATAGCCGGCGTTGTCTCCCTCTGCCAGAATATTATTGGTATTTCGGTTGGCAGGCTGGTCGGGCTGGACGCGCCGTACGCGCTGCTTTCGAGCGCTATTTCCATGGTGGGCGGGCACGGGGCCGCGGCGGCGTACGGCAGTACATTTGAGGAGATGGGCTTTGCCTCGGCGCAGCTAGTCGGCGCGGCGGCGGCCACGTTTGGCCTGATCAGCGCCGTGATGGTCGGCGGTCCGGTGGGACGCCGTCTGATTGTTAAGCACAGCTTAAAAGCAGATCAGGAACAGAATTTTGATATGGATGTCAGCAGGATTAACGCGGCCTCGGATGATAAGCTGAGCGGCCTTGATGTTATGAAGAATGTGGCTGCTATTCTCTTATGCATGGCAGCCGGGATGATGGTTTCGGAATGGATCGGCAAATGGATTGGCATGAGCTTTCCGACATATGTAGGCGCGATGTTTGTGGCCGTGCTTGTGCGCAACATGAACGAGAAGCTGCGGTTTTACAGGTTTGATTTTTCACTTGTTGACGGGATCGGCGACGTAATGCTGTCCCTGTATCTCTCCATTGCGCTGATGACGCTCAAGCTGTGGGAGTTATCCGGCCTGATCGGCGGCGTTCTGGCGGTTCTGGTATGCCAGGTGGTATTCATGGTGCTGGCGAGCTACTTTATCGTATTCCGCATCCTTGGAAAGAATTACGATGCGGCTGTTATGTGCTCAGGGCTCTGCGGGCACAGCCTGGGGGCGACCCCCTCTGCAATTGTAAACATGACGGCAGTCAATGAGCAGTACGGCATGTCCAGGAGGGCAATGATGATCGTCCCCATAGTAGGGGCCTTCCTGGTGGATATCATTTATCAGCCGCAGACGATCTGGTTTATCAAGACGTTTGTTCAGGGATATATTGGATAGCGTATTGGAAAAATGTTTTGGCCAGCCGAAAGGGGGAGATGGATCACATGCTTATCCGGATCAGGGGAACTGATTTGCGCGTCAGCGAATGGAGCGGCGGCATTACAAGGCAGCTCGCTATCTTTCCGGACGGCGCGGACTATGAAAAACGGGATTTTCTTTGGCGCGTCAGCTCTGCTGTCGTGTTTCTGGATGAGAGCGGCTTTACAGCGCTCCCGGATTATAAGCGGTTTATTTCAGTCATTGACGGGGAGATGCTTCTGGAACACGGAGACGGAGGGAGAATCCGATTAACGCCCGGCTTTGTCTATTGCTTTGACGGCGGGGTATCCACGCATTCTTATGGAAAATGCACAGATTTTAACCTGATGCTCCGCAAAGGGCGATGCGGGGGCGGGCTGTCATTCCTGTCTCTTGAAAAAGGGGAGCAGGGAGAGGTACGCGCGGCACAGGAAAGCAGGGGGCGGAGCCGCTCGGTGATACTTTACTGCATCAGGGGCTCCGGACGGATACGCTCCGGGGCGGATGAAGAGCCGTTTGCCGCGGGCGATGCGTTTGCCGCGGCGGGCGGGGGAACGATCCAAATCGAATGCGGGGAAGATGCGGCGCTCATGGCAGCGGAAGCATATGAAATCGGATAATGCGCTGTCAGGATCTCGCTGCGCCTGATTTTGTGAGATGATTTTTTGTTAGATGCAGAGAGGCCCGGCGGCGTGGCAAGAACACGCCCCGGGCCTCTTTACGTCCTTCCCGCGCCGCCGCGCGAATGTGCGCCGGCCGTTTTTCAGGCGCGGTCCAGATACGTGCTTTTTTGTATGATACTGTTAGCAGTCTGCATAAGCGATTCCTTAAGGACATGGTAGCCTAACTGCTTCAGCCGTTCCATGGGCCCTGAAATCGTGAGTGTGTATGTACAGTCGTTTAACGGGAGCGGAACCGCAATTGCGGCCACGCCCATATCGACTTCGCTTTCGGAAATACAGTAGCCGTCCCTCTGTATGCCGCGGAGCTGGCGTTCCAGCGCGGCCGCCTCATCGGACGGGTAGGTTCCGAGGATCATATGGATGACATCCTGCGGCTGGGAGGCCAGCAGGGTCTTTCCGGTGGCCCCGCGCTCCAGAGGGACAATATAGCCGTTTTCCGGGGAGATCGAAAGGCTGTGGCGTGATTTTACCATGTCAACACAGATCCCGATATTTCCGCGAAGCGCGGAGAGAACGACGGTTTCGTTGTGAAGCTCCGACAATTTGCGCATTTCCTCCGCAATGAGGCTTCGGGTCGTCCGGTGGACCGATACGGCGGAGGCAACAAGCAGGATGCCGGTCCCGAGGCGGTAGCGGCCGTTGGCGCTGGACTGCTCGATCCAGCCGACGGACTGCAGTGTCCGCAAAATGCGGTATACGGTGGTTTTATGCATATGCAGCGCTTTGCTGATTTCTGTCAGACTTAAATATTCTTCACGCTGGGCGGCATAAAACTCCAGAATTTTTGTGGCGTGAATTACGGAGCTGACCTGCGGCGTGGTTGATGATACGGTTTCTTTGTCCATTTCCTGTTGAATCTCCTGTTTCAAATTTGGCGGGATGCAGTTTCATTGTAAAATGCTGGCGCGGGTTTGTCAATGCCTGTTATAATTATTGCAACAGTTCAGATGACTGCCAGTTACTGTTCACGGGTAGTATTCCGCGAGGTGTTTTTTGTGAGCGAAGGTCACAGAAAACCCGGGGGCAGCAGGCGCGAAAATGGGCAGTCTGCCCATTTTGTGTGCATCATGTTGCTGTGAACGGCGGAGCCGTGAACAGTAACGACTGCCATTTAGAATCGCTACGCGATGGACGTATGCCCGCGGCCGCTCCGCTCTATACTTTCGTACGGTCGCAGATCTGTCTGAACTGTTACGACGGCCATACCGGTGATAGACAACCCTCTCCAAATACGCTATAATAGGAAGGACGCTGCCGCAGCAAACGATCGTTACGGCTGAATCTACAGTCACAGAGGTGAAGCATGTATACATTTGAGAGCAGAGTGCGCTACAGTGAATCGGATGAATCGGGAAGGCTTTCCCTGGAGGGGGCTTTGAATTATTTTCAGGACTGTTCGACGTTTCAGTCCGAGGATCTGGGGATGGGGTTTTCGTCCCTGAGAGAGAAGCGGCGGGCCTGGTGGCTGAGCTCCTGGCAGGTTGTATTTCACCGCCGTCCGTCTTTTGGGGAGCGGATACGCATCAGCACCTGGCCCCACGGCTTTAGGGGAATTTACGGATACCGGAATTTTACGATTGCCGATGAGGCGGGGGAGTATCTGGCGCAGGCGGATTCCTGCTGGTTTTTCTATGATTTGGAGCGCCGCCGCCCGGCGAGGGTGACAGAGGATGAGATACGCGGATACGGGCCGGGAGAGGAGGCGCTAAACCTGCCTCCCGCGCCGCGCCGGATCATTCTTCCGCCGGAATACGAGGCAGGAGAGCCCGTGGCCGTGGAACGGCGTCATCTGGATACGAACCGGCATGTGAACAATGCGCAGTATGTGTCCATTGCCAGGGAACTTCTGCCGGAGAGTTTTTTTGTCCGGGAGCTTAGGGCAGAGTATAAAAAGGCAGCGGCGCAGGGGGATCGGCTGTATCCGAAGATTGCCAGAATACAGGAGGGATATGTAGTCTCCCTTCAGGATGAAAGCGGGACGCCGTATGCGAATATCTGGATGGCAAAAGACGGCTGAGCGGTTACAAAAAAGAGAGGACGAATGACATGATTGAGCTTGGTAAAAGACAGGAGCTTAAGGTGCTCAGGGAGAAGGAGTTTGGCGTATATCTGGGGGAAAAAGAGGATGACAGCGCCGCTGTCCTGCTTCCCAAAAAACAGGTTCCGGAGGGAACAAAGGCGGGAGACGCGCTTTGGGTGTTTATCTACAAGGATTCGGAGGATCGCCTGATCGCAACGACGGCCGAGCCGAAGCTTGAGGTGGGGGAGACGGCGGTCCTCACGGTAAAGGACACGTCAAAGATCGGGGCGTTTCTGGATATGGGCCTTGAAAAGGATCTGCTGCTTCCCTTTAAGGAGCAGAACCACAGGGTCCGGGCCGGGGAGGAGTGCCTGGTGGCGCTCTATGTGGATAAGAGCGGGCGGCTTGCCGCAACGATGCGGGTTTATCCTTATCTGAGCAATGAGTCTCCGTGTAAAAAGGACGACTGGGTTGAGGCGCGCGTGTATGAAAACAATGAGAACCTGGGGGCGTTTGTGGCCGTACAGGACAGATATTTTGGCCTGATCCCAAAGAAGGA
This sequence comes from Otoolea muris, assembly GCF_943193115.1. NCBI lineage: Bacteria > Bacillati > Bacillota > Clostridia > Lachnospirales > Lachnospiraceae > Otoolea > Otoolea muris. Next base: position 120,994 of record NZ_CALPCY010000003.1, on the reverse strand, counting down.
GCTGTACGGGAGCATCCATCCGGGCGAGGTGGTCAAAGCCCGGGTGACTAAGATCCGGGAGGACGGGAAGCTGGATTTGAGCCTGCGCGATAAGGCGCATCTGCAGATCGGGACGGACGCCGAACAGATCCTGTCAGCCATCGATCGCTATGACGGCGCGCTGCCCTTTAATGACAGAGTCAGCCCTGAGATCATCCGCCGGGAATTCAGCCTCAGCAAGAATGCATTTAAGCGGGCCGTGGGGCATCTCTTAAAGGAAGGGAAGATCGAGATTACAAAGACCGGTATCCGCCGGATCGGTTAATGAAAGGAGAACAGTGGATATGAAACAGATTATAAGCACAGAGAAAGCGCCGGCCGCTATAGGCCCTTATTCACAGGCAGTGGAAGCCTGCGGCATGATTTACACATCCGGGCAGATTCCGGTGGATCCTGCGACGGGCGTGATTCCGGAGGGGATTGAGGCGCAGGCGGAGCAGGTTCTCAAAAATGTTAAGAATCTTCTGGAGGCGGCGGGAACCTCTCTGGAGAATGTGGTTAAAACCACGGTTTTTATCAAAAATATGGAGGATTTCGGCACAATCAACGGAATCTACGCGAAGTATTTCGCGGATCGCTGCCCGGCCCGCTCCTGCGTGGAGGTTGCCCGGCTGCCAAAGGATGTGCTGATGGAGATGGAAGCCATTGCGGTGAAACCGTAACCGTTCAGACAACCGGAACAAAGCGCCTGTCCCAAATTTGTATAAAATACACAAACAAAAGAAATAATCAAGAGTATTGCACAGATTCAGACAGGGAAGTTTGTACGTTTTTGACAAAGTTTGTTTGGCATTACACAATTGTTACAAATTCAAATGGGATTTTAGAAATTAAATCCAATTAATTCAGCATTTTGAGCAATATTTATTTCCTCCTGTACAAAGTCACGAAAAGTCAGAGCGGATTTTGGTGATTTGAAACATGGCCGGAAAAGCCGGGGCATGGTAAAGTATAGTCAGTGATGAACAACAAACAGCGCATGCGGGGCCGGCAGGGCTTCCGGCATGGGACGGTGAAACAGGAGGAATCATATATATGGCAAGCTTATCGTTAAAGAATGTGTGCAAAAAGTACCCCAATGGATTTGAAGCGGTAAAGGATTTTAATCTGGAGATTGAGGATAAGGAGTTCGTTATCTTTGTAGGCCCGTCGGGCTGCGGCAAATCCACGACGCTGCGTATGGTAGCCGGCCTTGAGGATATCAGTTCAGGGGAATTATATATAGATGGCAAGCTGGTGAATGATGTGGAGTCCAAGGACAGGGATATCGCGATGGTATTCCAGAACTACGCCCTGTATCCGCATATGACGGTATTTGACAACATGGCGTTCGGCTTAAAGCTGCGCAAGGTGCCGAAGGATGAGATCAAGCGCCTGGTGGAGGATGCGGCGAGGATCCTTGACTTGTCCCATCTTCTGGACCGCAAGCCCAAGGCTCTGTCCGGCGGCCAGAGACAGCGCGTGGCCATGGGGCGCGCGATTGTGCGTAATCCCAAGGTGTTCCTGATGGACGAGCCGCTGTCCAACTTAGACGCCAAGTTAAGAGGCCAGATGCGTATCGAGATTTCCAAGCTCCATCAGAGACTGGGCACGACGATTATCTATGTAACCCATGATCAGACAGAGGCCATGACGCTGGGAACCCGTATCGTGGTAATGAAGGACGGCGTGGTGCAGCAGGTGGATACGCCGCAGAACCTGTACGATCATCCGGTGAATAAATTTGTGGCCGGCTTTATCGGAGCGCCGCAGATGAACCTGGTGGACGCAAAGGTGCAGAAGGCCGGATCCGACGTGACCTTAAGCTTTGGCGGCTGCGTGATCACCCTGCCGCAGGCAAAGGCGAAGAAGCTGGAAGAGGGCGGCTACATCGGCAAGGAAGTGACCATGGGCATCCGTCCGGAGGATCTCCACGACGAGACGGAGGTTGTGGCGGCAGCGGGCAGCAATGTGCTGACAGCCTCGATCCGCGTATATGAGATGCTGGGCGCCGAGGTATTCCTGTACTTTGACGTGGAGGGAACAAACTGCACTGCAAGAGTGAATCCGCGGACCACAGCCAGACCGGGAGATACCGTGAAATTTGCCCTTGATCTGGAAAAAATCCATCTTTTCGACAAGGATACAGAAAGAATTATCACAAATTAAAAATTTGAACCATATATAAGAGATACAAAACAGGAGCCTGAAGCCAACAGCCGGGCTCCTGTTTTTATGCGCAGTCCCGTATGCCGCCATGCAGGGCCGCGCGGCAGAACAGGCATGGAATCGCAGGAAAAAAAACGGTTCGACAAAATGCAATTCGGTATTTTTTGAATTAAATAATAATTTGTAAATATATAAACAATTTAAAATAAATATTTTTTGAAATTTCTGACGAATAAACTTGACAAATTTTCTCCAGATTGGTATAGTAGTAATCAGGAAACCCGGATAGCTGTGTGAAATTAGGAGGAGAAGGACATGCTGATTACAAAAGAGACAGATTATGCGCTTCGCATCCTGAGGACGCTGTCAGAGGGCGGCTGTCATACGGTGGGCGCTTTGGCCGCGCGCGAGGCGCTGCCGCGGAATTTTGCGTATAAGATCGTGAAAAAGCTGGAACGGGCCGGGCTCATCGGCATTTCGAGGGGGAATGGCGGAGGCTGTTACCTGGCCTGCGATCTGGGTGAGCGCAATCTCAGCGAGCTGATCGGCGCGATCGAGCAGAATGCCAGGCTTTCTTCCTGCATGGAGCCCGGATATGACTGCGAGTGGCAGAGGGCGAACGGGCCCTGCGGGATCCATGCGCAGCTATGCAGGGTGCAGAAGCAGATAGACGGGGAGCTGCGTTCCAGGAGCCTTAGCTGGGTTTTATCAGGGGACGGCGGGCATACGGCCCGCAGACCTGTTTGAAATGATACTCTTATTATAAGGAGAAGGAGGAAGACGAATGTTATTTACAACCACACAGGAACATGAAGAGCTTCGTAAACGCATCAGGAAGTTTGCGGAGGAGGAGATTAAGCCCCAGGCGTTTGAGCTTGATCAGACGAATGGCTTCCCGGGCGAGGCGGTGGCTAAGCTCGGACAGATGGGGCTCATGGGCATTCCCTATCCGAAAGAGTACGGCGGGGCCGGCATGGATGTGCTGAGCTATGCCATCGCGGTCGAAGAGCTGGCGCGCGTGGACGGCGGGGCCGGGGTTATCCTTTCCGCCCATGTGTCTCTCGGCACCTGGCCGATCGCGGCATTCGGAAATGAGGAGCAGAAGCAGAAATACCTTGTGCCCCTTGCCAAAGGCGAGAAGATCGGCGCGTTTGGCTTAACGGAGCCGAACGCGGGCTCTGATGCGGGCGGCACGGAGACGACGGCGGTGTTAAAGGGCGATTACTACCTGTTAAATGGCGGCAAGATCTTTATCACCAACGCGCCCAAGGCGGATACATATGTCGTATTTGCCGTGACCACGCCGGATATCGGAACCAGGGGGATCTCGGCCTTTATCGTGGAAAAGGGCTGGGATGGCTTTGAGTTCGGCGATCATTATGATAAGATGGGAATCCGTTCCTCCTCCACGGCGGAGCTGATTTTCAATGACGTAAAGGTTCCGAAGGAGAATCTCTTAGGCAAGGAGGGCGAGGGCTTTAAGATCGCCATGGCGACGCTGGACGGCGGGCGTATCGGTATCGCCGCGCAGGCGCTGGGCATCGCGCAGGGCGCCTATGAGCACGCGCTGGAATACTCCAAGGAGCGGATCCAGTTCGGAAAGCCCATCTGCCAGCAGCAGAGCATTGCCTTTAAGCTGGCTGATATGGCGACCAAGCTGCGCTGCGCGCGCTTCCTGGTATACAGCGCCGCGGAGCTCAAAGAAGAGCATGCGCCGTATAGCATGGAGGCCGCGATGGCCAAGATGTACGCGTCGGATATCGCGCTGGAGGTGGCGAACGACGCCCTGCAGATCTTCGGCGGCAGCGGCTTCTTAAAGGGTATGGAGGTGGAGCGCGCTTACCGCGACGCGAAGATCACCACCATTTACGAGGGCACGAACGAGATCCAGCGGGTGGTTATCGCCTCCTGCATCATCGGGCGCATGCCCAAATCCTCCGGGGGCGGCGGCGGATCCTCCAAGTCGGTGAAAAAGGCGGCTCCCATCACAGGGCTGCGCAAAAAGATGATCTTAAAGGAAGGCCAGGCCCAGGAGAAGGTGGAGACCCTGGTAGCGGCGCTTAAGAAGGACGGGTATGATTTCACGGTGGGAATCCCCTTAGACACGCCCATCGCCCAGGCGGAGCGCGTGGTATCCGCCGGAAAAGGAATCGGCAGTAAGGAAAACATGAAGCTCATCGAGGATCTGGCGGTTCAGGCCGGCGCGGCCATCGGCTCTTCCAGGCCGGTTGCGGAAACCTTAAAATATGTGCCGTTAAACCGCTACGTGGGTATGTCAGGCCAGAAATTTAAAGGCAACCTCTATATCGCCTGCGGCATTTCCGGCGCGACCCAGCACTTAAAGGGCATCAAGGACGCCTCCACGATTGTGGCCATCAACAAGAACGCCAACGCGCCCATTTTCAAGAACTGCGACTACGGCATTGTGGGCGATGTGAATGAGATCCTCCCGCTTCTGACAGCCGCGCTTGACAACGGCGAGGAGAAGCAGCCCGCGCCGCCCATGATTAAGATGAAACGTCCGCTTCCTCCCAAGGAGAAGCCGATCGGAAAGACGTATGTGTGCGGCGGCTGCGGCTATGAGTATGACCCGGCGATCGGGGACGAGGACAGCGAGATAGCGCCGGGAACGCTGTTTGAGAAGCTTCCGGACGAGTGGGTATGCCCGGAGTGCGCGGAGTCCAAAGAGATGTTTATTGAGGGATAAAAGGAGGTCTGATCTATGTATTGTGTGAGAAACGTAACCGAAGATTTATACTGGGTAGGGGCCAATGATCACCGCCTGCACCTGTTTGAAAATATACACCCCATCTCCAGAGGGGTATCCTACAATGCCTATCTGCTCCTGGATGAGAAGAGCGTGCTGTTCGACACCGTAGACTGGTCCGCCTGCCGCCAGCTCCTGGAAAATGTCGAGCATCTGCTGGACGGAAAGGCCCTGGACTATCTGGTGATCAACCACATGGAGCCGGATCACGGCGCATCCATTGAGGAGGTTCTCCTGCGCTATCCGCAGGTGAAGATCGTCAGCACGGAAAAGGCGTTTATGCTGATGCGCCAGTTTGGCTTCCACGTGGACGGCCACGAGCTGATCGAGGCCCATGAGGGGGATACCTTAAGCTTTGGCGCCCACACCGTTACCTTTGTTTACGCCCCCATGGTTCACTGGCCGGAAGCGATGGTGACCTTTGACACCACGAACGGCGTGCTCTTCGCGGCCGACGCCTTTGGTTCCTTCGGCGCGCTCGACGGCAAGCTCTTTAATGACGAGGTGAACTTTGAACGCGACTGGCTCGACGACGCAAGGCGCTATTTCACCAACATCGTGGGGAAATACGGCCCGCACGTACAGGCCCTTCTCAAGAAAGCGTCCACGGTTGACATCAAGCTCGTATGCCCGCTGCACGGGCCCGTATGGCGCAGCAACTTAGGCTGGTTCATTGACAAATACGATCACTGGAGCCGCTATGAGCCGGAGGAAAAGGGCGTTCTGATCGCTTACGCCTCCATGTACGGAAACACCGAGGCAGCCGCGCAGGCGCTGGCCTCCAAACTCTGCGAAAAGGGCATGACTAATGTGGCGGTGTACGACGTTTCCAACACCCACGTATCCGAGCTGATCTCCGAGTCCTTCCGCTTAAGCCATATCGTTCTGGCTTCGGTGACATATAATCTCGGAATCTATCCGGTGATGCACAACTTCCTGATGGATATGAAGGCCCTGCATCTGCAGAAACGCACCTTTGCGATCATCGAGAACGGCTCCTGGGCCTGCAAGTCCGGGGATCTGATGCAGAAATTTATCGACACGGAGTTAAAGGACATGACCGTGTTAAATGACAGGCTGTCCCTGGCGTCCGCGCTTCATGCGGATAAGGCTTCTGAGCTTAATGCGCTGGCTGACAGTATCATTGAATCCATGAAGCAGGGAGAAGCATAAGAGGCTCCGGCCGGGATTTGGCGCGGCAGGGAGGAATGCAGCATAGGAATGTTTTGACAGAGGATAGGAAAAAATCTCAGAGCATGTTTTAAACATGCTTTGGGAAAAGAGGACGCTTCCAGGTGTAAAAGTTACTATTTTCGGGGCTCATCTTCTTGTCCGGCATAGCCAGATAAGAAGATGAGCGCGTTCTTTTTTCAGGAAACTGTATTGCTTGTAACAGTTCAGACAGCCTGAACTGTTACTGTTGCTTTTCAGAGATATATTTCATATAATAAAGATGATGAGGAGGTATTTCTATGGCGACATCAAGTATTTTTACAAATATAAGAATTACAGATCCAAAAAAAGCAGAAGCTTTTGCTGAGGCATTGGATGCATCTGCCAGAGATCCAGAAAGAATGCCTGCAGCGCCTGTGATTCCGCTTGTGACGGATTTAGAAGAGATCCGAAAATTTATGACAGTGAGGACGGGGAAAAATGGATGAATGCATAGCTGTTAATATTCAGGATATGCTGAAGGCAGTCGGAGAGGAGGAACTACAGAGGCTTCTCTCCGATTTTTCATCTCCATTAAATAAAGAGGTGGAGGATTTTGTCCGAAATAAATCGGTTGATTTCGCGCAGAAGAAGTTGTCCGTTACATATCTGGTCATAAGAAAGACCAGCGACGGGAGAATTGTGCTGGCAGGAATCTTTACATTGGCACATAAGGCAGTCGAGGTGACAAATACGAATATCAGCAAAACAGCCCGCCATAAATTGTCAAGGTATGCAAAACTGGAGGAGGAAACGGACAAGTATCATGTATCGGCATTTCTGATTGCCCAATTTGGGAAAAACAGCGCAGTCTCTGATGAATGGAAGATCAGCGGGAATGAGCTGATGGATCTGACTTTTGAGATATTGAAGCATGTACAGTATTATGTCGGTGGAGGCGTTGTATATTTGGATTGTGAGGATGTGGATCAGGTGCTGGCATTTTATCAGAGCGATTATAACGGGTTTAAAAGATTTGGGGAAAGAGTGTCGCAGAGAGAGGGGAAGAGGTACCTGCAGTTGTTACGGTTCTTTTAATCAGGAAGAGGGATGTTTTGGTATAGCTTAAACGCTAAATCCAGATGACAAAAAAGGAGCTTTATCTGAGACGGAACACAGGGTTTCATCCTAAATAAAGCTCCTTTTCATTACTCAAATGGCTACCGGACAGGGAGAGGCCGGCTGCGGTCATAGATCTCCCCGACATCAAATAAGTCGCTTAAATGCCCGTTCCCCAAGCCGCTTTCCGGCAGATCGTAATACATGCGGATACCGTCGATATTGCGGCGTCCCTGCCGCATATGCTTTTCGCCAATCTGTATATAATACTGACTGGAATCCACATTGCAGAAATAGCGGAAGCCTTTGGAATAGAGATACTGGAAGCGCTCGTTTTTCGTGTCATACGGACGCCAGTCCCCGATATCGCTCCCAAAGGGAAAGGCAATGATATCGCACGGCCCGATCAGCGGCTCAACCTGTTCCTCCCATTGATCCGTATCCCTGATAAAATCCTCTAATGGCATAAGGCCCATATTGCGATGCCCCCAAGTGTGGGAGGCCAGCTCGTAGCCACAGGCTTTTAAGCACTCCGCAACCCTGGCGGCGTCCTCGCGCTCCTGCTCATAGTCAAAGCCTATATCAACATAGCCTATATCAACATAGGAAGGCGCAGTGCGGTACCCCAGTATCCCGTTATACCCGGTGAATGTGAGGACGGCGCGCGCGCCCCGATAAGAGAAATCAGGGTGTTCGTCAATGAAATCCTCGAGGATCGGGACGAGATCATAGGAACCGACCGCGATACTCCCGTCGTCAAGTCTCATCTCACAGGCCGGACGCCCGTCCTCCCCGATGACGATACGGCTGGCAAAGCCGTCGCCTTCCATATATTCATAGTAGCAGACATCATCCTGTGACATGACAAGCGCCTTCTTCCCCGGGGGAAGCATGATGTCCCCTTCCTTAAAGCAGACGCTTCCGTCCTCCGCTGTCGTCTCATATGCGATATCATGCATCTGGACAAGGACAAAGCCCCTTTCATACAGGGACTGCAGGATCTTCTGAAATTCCTCCCCGGTGACCATGACCTGCCAATATTTCTTTTCCCAGGCATCCCCGTCAAAAGCCTTCGAGGGATCCATGATCAGGGTATGGAAAAAAATATGCGTAATCGCTCCGGGATCCGCGCGGACAAGCGTGGACTTCACAGCGCGATACTCCGAAACAGCCGCCTGCGCTTTCGCGGACTCCGCATACGCAGAGTCAGAGAGAAGCGCTATCGCCGCGTCATAATCATAGCCCGCCGCAAGAGCCGCCGCGCGCGCCAGGCATTCCTCAAGCTCCTTATCACCCGCTTTTGCCTCCCTGCGCCCATCCTCAGCTCCAACCGGCCCGCTTCCATCCCCCCGCGGCCCTCCGCCGGAGTCCGCATACACGCAGGACACCCCATACACATGTCCCATGCCGCTGTGCAGATACATCGAACCAATCACAACAGGCAGCGCAGCCATGCCTCCGCCCAAAATGATATAAAGAAGGAGTTTAATGATATGCCCGGTTTGTCTTTGTCTCAGAAGATTTATCATAAGCAGGTTACCCTTTCATGAAATTTTATATCGCCATTGGATACTTATAACAGTTTTATATACAAATTCCACATCCAGACATCACCATTTTACCAGGCCCCCATTATTTTTTCAACAAATTATTCCATATTAATTTCAGAATCACTATCACCAGGCTCACGAATCATTAGCTCCCCAGTTAAACCACAGGGACTGGGACTGTCCCCATACATTTCGCCGGCCGCGGGCGTCCCCCCTCTAAAAAAAATTCACTTTTTTCCCTCCCCCCTCTTTTATTTTTCCCATTTTTGCTTTAATATAATATAAGGAAAAATGCCGCTGCTCAAAGCGGCGATTATAAGAGAAGGAGAGAGCGATATGATATCAAATCAGATACTCCAGACAAATATTGAGGGGTTAAAGGGCATTGCAAGGGTGGATCTGGCTGTCTGTGATACAGAGGGCAAGGCGCTTGCTTCAACCTTTACCGGAGCCGAAGAGTATGAAAGCGCGATCCTGGCTTTCGTGGACTCTCCTGCAGACAGCCAGGTGATTCAGGGATACCAGTTTTTCAAGGTATTTGATGAACATCAGTTAGAATATATTCTGCTGGCCAGGGGCGGCAGCGACGACGTATATATGGTAGGAAAGATGGCGGCGTTCCAGATTCAGAATCTCCTGGTCGCCTACAAGGAGCGGTTTGACAAGGACAATTTTATTAAGAATCTGCTGCTTGACAATCTTTTGCTGGTTGACATCTATAACCGGGCTAAAAAGCTGCATATTGAGACGAATGTGAAGCGGGTGGTGTTCCTGATCGAGACGGAGCAGGAGAAGGATGCGAACGCGCTGGAGACGGTGCGCAGCCTTTTTTCCACCAAGACGAGGGATTTTATCACCGCTGTGGATGAGAAAAACATTATCCTGGTAAAGGAAGTGAAGCCCGGTGAGACGTATGAGGAGCTGGAAAAGACGGCGTGCATGATCGTGGATATGCTCAACACCGAGGCGCTGGCCAGGGTCAGTGTGGCGTTCGGCACGATTGTGAATGAGATTAAGGATGTGTCCCGGTCGTACAAGGAGGCCAAGATGGCCCTTGACGTGGGCAAGATCTTTTACAGCACGAAAAATGTGGTGGCCTACAGCAAGCTTGGCATCGGCCGGCTGATTTATCAGCTTCCCCTGCCGCTCTGCCGGATGTTTATCAAGGAGATATTTGACGGCAGATCGCCGGATGAATTTGACGATGAGACGCTGACCACGATCAACAAGTTCTTTGAGAACAGCTTAAACGTGTCCGAGACATCCCGGCAGCTCTACATCCACCGGAATACGCTGGTGTACCGGCTTGACAAGCTGCAGAAGAGCACGGGCCTGGATCTGCGCATCTTTGAGGACGCCATAACCTTTAAAATTGCGCTTATGGTTGTAAAATACATGAAATACATGGAAAACATGGATTATTAATATGGTTGTAACCGTGCAGACGGCGGGGAATCTGGCGGAAATTTTGGCGTTAAGCTTGCTTAAAAGCCAAAATTTGCGCCGGATTCCACATCGGATGGACATCCGATGCTTCTTGTCCGGCGCAGACGGGCAAGAAGATGTACTGTCTGAACAGTTACATATGGTTGAGGTACAGAGGGCATGATTGAGATAACGGATCTCAATAAGACATATAAGGCGGGGAGCCGCGCGCTGAAGAATATCAACATTACCATCGGGGACGGGGAATTTGTTTTTATCATGGGGCGCAGCGGATCCGGGAAATCGACGCTGATTAAGCTGCTTTTGAAGGAGGTGGAGCCCACCTCCGGCCGTATCGTGGTGAACGATATGGATCTGGGGAAGATGCCCCGGCGCTATGTGGCCAAATACCGCCGCCGCCTGGGCGTAGTGTTTCAGGATTTCCGGCTTTTAAAGGACAAGACAGTCTATGAAAATGTGGCGTTTGCCCAGCGTGTGATCGGCGTGCCGTCCCGCGTGATCCGGGAGTCGGTTCCTAAGATGCTCCGCATGGTGGGCCTTTCCTCCAAGTATAAGGCTTTGCCAAAGGAGCTTTCGGGCGGCGAGCAGCAGAGGGTGGCAATCGCAAGGGCGCTGATCAATTCGCCGGAGATCCTTTTAGCCGACGAGCCGACCGGGAATCTCGACGCGCAGAATTCGATGGAGATCATGCATCTTCTGGAGGAGATTAACGAGCGGGGGACTATGGTGATCGTCGTCACGCACAGCGAGGAGATTGTGGAGCGCATGGGGAAACGGGTGATCACCCTGGATCGCGGAATTCTGGCGGATGATCGGGAAATGGGCGGTTGGGATTATGGGTATTAGCAGGTTTTTGTACTGCCTGAAAGAGGGCGTAAAGAATATAGGGCGCAATATCTGGTTTTCCCTGGCGTCAACGGCCATTATTTCGGCCTGTATTTTTCTGTTCTGCCTGCTGTTCGCCCTGGCGGCCAATGTGCAGTATATGGTAAAGCGGGCGCAGGCGACGGTGGGGATCACCGTATTTTTTGAGGAAGCCCTGCCGGAGGCGGAGATTCTCAAGGTAAAAGAGGCGCTGGAGGGCAGGCAGGGAATCGCGAAGGTGGAGTATGTTTCCGCCGCGAAGGCGTGGGAACAATTTCAAAAAGAATATTTTGAGGGCGTGGAGGAGCTGGCAGAGGGCTTTGCAGATGACAATCCCTTGGCCGGGTCTGCTTCCATAGAGCTCTATCTGGAGGATATCAGCCAGCAGGAGGAGGTAGTAGGGCATCTGAGGGCCGTTTCGGGCGTCCGCCAGATCAATTACTCCAACGCCGCCGCTTCGGGCTTTATGAGCTTTGGGCGCATGGTGGGCCTGATTTCCGCGGCGGTGATCGGGATCCTTCTGGCAGTAGCCGTATTTCTGATCAGCAATACGATCTCCAGGGCCGCGGCCTCCCGCCGGGAGGAGAACCGGATCATGCGCCTGATCGGCGCCACGAACTTTATGATCCGCGCGCCCTTTGTGTTTGAGGGCATGATGATCGGCTGCGTGGGAGCGGCGATTCCCCTGGCCGGGAGCTATTTCCTGTACCGGCGCATGGCGGAGTATATGACAGAGAAATTTCAGATTCTGTCGAACATATTGGCATTTATTCCGATCGAGCGCCTTTTTCCCTATATGGCGGCCGTGGCCGGAGCTCTGGGGCTGGGGATTGGCTTTGTCGGAAGCTTTTTTACAATACGCAGGCAGTTAAAGGTGTAGTGACAGTTTCAGGGGTATCTGAACGGTTACAAGGCACAGGCCGGGCCGGAGCGTGTTTAAAACGCGTTTCAGGTATATTTAAAGAATTCTTTAAGGATGAAAAATCATGATCAAACATACGGCCGGAAAACGGTTATTCTTGATAGCTCTTATCGCCTGTCTGGCCGGGCCTCCGGTATACGGGGCCACAAAGCAGGATGTGGACAATGCCAAGGGAAAGATCGATTCCCTTGAGGAGGAGAAGAAGCGGACCGAGCAGGCGATCCGGGAGCTGGAGGGCTTAAAACAGGATACGGAGAGCTATGTTCGCGAGCTGGACCGCCAGCTTGACGCGCTGCACACGGAGCTTGACCGGCTGGAGGGCGAGGTGGCGGACAAGGAGCAGACGATCGAGGCGGCTTCCGTTCAGCTTGCCGCCGCGCAGGAGACGGAGCGGGAGCAGTACGCGTCCATGAAGCTGCGGATTAAATACATGTACGAGCGGGGCGATGAGAGCTTCTGGGATCTCCTGCTTACATCAAAATCCATGTCGGAGCTTTTGAACCGGGCGGAGTACATTTCCAAGATCTCGGAGTATGACAGGAAGATGCTGGATCAGTATATTGCGGTCAAAAACGGCATTGCGGAGGATAAGGCGGCGCTTGAGCGGGAGCGGGAGGAGCTTCTGCTCCTTGAGGAGCAGACCATGGCTAAACAGGAGTCAGTGGAGACGCTGGTAGGCGAAAAGACGGCAGAGCTTCAGAAGTACGCCGCCCAGATCGGGGAGCGGACCGCGCAGCTTGAGGCGTATGAGAGGGACATCAAGGCCCAGGAGGATAAGATCGCGCAGATCGAGGCGGAGCTAAAGCGTCAGGAGGAGGAAGCCAGGAAACGGGCCGAGGCAGCGGGAAAAACGTATAATACGGTCAGTATTGGGAATATTAAGTTTATATGGCCGTGCCCTGCCAGCGGGCGCGTCACCTCCCGTTTCGGCGACCGGGAGTCTCCGACAGCGGGCGCGTCCACGAACCACAAGGGCATTGACATCGGCGCGTCCACGGGTTCCAATATCGTCGCGGCGGCGGCGGGGACGGTGACGATCGCTACATACAGCTATTCTGCTGGAAATTATATTATGGTGAATCATGGGGGCGGCGTATCCACGGTGTATATGCATTGTTCGCAGTTACTCGTTTCGGCCGGGGATACGGTCAGCCAGGGACAGGTGATCGCAAAGGTCGGTTCGACCGGCTATTCGACGGGGCCGCATCTCCATTTCGGAGTCCGTTTAAACGGAGTGTATGTGAACCCGTCGCAGTATGTGAGCCCGTAGCCGGCGCAGGGGCGCGGTGAATGGACGCAATGATGCGCCGGGGCCCGCAGAAACAGCGGTATGGAGCCGGATGACGGTAAACCGCGGCGATCCGAAGGAAGCAGGAGGCAGATAAAATGGACAATAGAAATAAATTCTGGAAGGGCGTGATGGTCGGCGTGCTGGTGACCGCGTTCACCTGTTTTGTGACAGTGGGCGCATCGACTGCTATCTATATGTTCGGGCAGGACGTCATGGGCAATCAGGCGGGTGCCGGGCCCGGGAGAGAGGAAGCCGGCAGAAATGCGTCCCCGGCGGGCGAAGGAAGCGGGGAGCTCGACTTGGAGCGCATCAGCGAGAAGCTTTCGCAGATCGAGGATCTGGTTGACGAGTTATACCTGTTTGAGGATCAGATCGAACCGGATAAGGGGGAGGCAGGGGTTTACCAGGGCTTTATCTTTGGCTTAAACGACCCCTACGCGGCATATTACACGCCGGAAGAGCTGGCGAGCTTTATGGATGAGACGAAAGGCACGTACTGCGGGATTGGGGCCATGGTTTCCCAGGATGTCCGCACGCAGATCTCCACCATTGTCCGTGTGTTCGAGGGCAGTCCTGCCGAAGAGGCGGGAATCCTGCCGGGCGATGTGATCTATAAGGTGGACGGGGAGCTGATGGCGGGCGTGGATCTGACGCTGCTCGTAAATAACTATGTAAAAGGCGAGGAGGGCAGCCAGGTCGCGATCACCGTGTACCGTGAGGATACCGGGGAATATGTGGATCTGACGGTCACAAGGCGCTTTATCGATGTCCAGACCGTGTCGGGAAAGATGCTGGAGGATGGCATCGGCTATGTATCCGTGATCGAATTTGACGAGGTGACGGCAAAGCAGTTTAAGGATAAGATCGAGGATTTACGGGGACAGGGGATGGAGCGCTTAATCATTGATCTGCGCGATAACCCGGGCGGAGAGCTCAATACCGTGGTCTCCATGGCAGACTATCTCATAGGGGACGGCGGCCGCATTCTCACCATATCGGATAAATATGGAAATGAAGAGATTTACAAGGCGGAGGACGGCCACAGCCTTGATATCCCCATGGTCGTGCTGGTCAATGAAAACTCCGCGAGCGCGTCGGAGGTATTAACCGGGGCGCTGAAGGATTACGATGCGGCGACGGTTGTGGGCACGCAGACCTTCGGAAAGGGCATTGTCCAGAGCCTGATCCCGCTTTCGGACGGAAGCGCAGTCAAGCTGACCACCAGCCACTACTATACGCCGGGCGGACTGGATATCCACGGCAAAGGCATATCGCCGGATGTGGAGGTGGAGCTCGGCGACGAGGCGAGACGGATGGCTGTGCTCCCGCAGGAGCTGGACAATCAGCTCCAGAAGGGGATAGAGGTAATTAAGGATATCCGGGAATAGCGCCGGCAAAGGCCGCCATTGGAAGCGTTTGTATCCAATGGCGGCCTTCTATTCCTTATATACCTTACTTTTAACGGCCTTACCCTGCTTATGTACTACTCGGATACGGGGGAGCTGGAGCCGCGTGTTTTATTTGGGAAAATATTGTATATTGACGGGAAATCAGCTATACTTTCAGTATAAAGATGTATCTGGAGACTCAGTTTCAGAGGGGAGGTATAGTTTGAATTACCTGAATACAAACCGTCCGCTGCTCCTGTTTCGGCAGACCCTGAATGACGAACTTTATGTAGACAAAAGTCTGATGATCGACAGCATATCAAAGTGTATAAACAATGCTGCCAGAAAATATATCTGTATCACACGGCCCCGTCGGTTCGGCAAGACGGTGAATGCCAATATGCTGGGGGCATATTATACAAAAGGATATAACAGCCATGATATATTCAAAAATTTGCAGGCTTCACAGTCAAATTTATATGAAAAACATTTAAATCAGTATAATGTAATATATATTGATTTCAGTCAGATGCCAGATGTTTGTGAATCCTATCAGGATTATATTAAAAGTATACGAAAAAAGATGTACGGGGATTTATACGCCGCCTTTCCGGAAGTGGATAAAGACGGATATGACAGTTTGAATGATCTGCTGCTGGCTACCAGTTCGTCGTTTATTTTTATTCTGGATGAATGGGATTCCATTTTTTACAGGGATTTTATGACATCTGGAGACAAAAGCGAATATCTCCGGTTTTTAAAAAACCTTCTTAAGGATCAGCCATACGTGGAACTGGCTTATATGACAGGCGTCCTGCCCATAGCCAAATATTCCAGTGGCTCGGAACTGAACATGTTCCGCGAATATAATTTTATGAACGATCATAAATTTGAACCCTTTTTCGGCCTTACCGAGGAGGAGGTAAGGAGTTTATGTGTCAGCCGCCAGGATATCAGCTATGAAGAGCTGAAATACTGGTATGACGGCTATCGGATGAGCAGCGGCCGGAGCCTGTTTAATCCCCGTTCCGTCAATTCTGCTTTAAGCGATGGGGTTTGCCTCAACTACTGGACAGAAACAGGGCCGATGAATGAAATTGCGGACTGCATCGAACATAATGTCAGTGAAGTACGGGAGGACATTGTAAAAATGGTAGCCGGAATCCCGGTGGAGACAGAACTGGAAGGCTACAGCGCTGCGGAACTCCGGCTTGATACAAGGGACGAGATCCTTTCCGCCATGGTGGTATATGGGTTCCTGTCATATTATGATGGGAAACTCACCATTCCGAATCATGAACTGATGGAAAAGTATCAGAAGGTTTTATCCCGCGACAGCATGGGAGAAGTCAAAACAATTGTCACCCGTTCAAAGGAGATGCTGGAGGCCACCCTTGAATGTAATGAATCGCGCGTCGCACAACTCCTGGAGCAGGCGCATGACATGGAAATCCCTTTTCTGATGTACAGCGATGAGAATTCCCTGTCCTGTGTGATTACATTATGCTATTTATATGCCAGACGATTCTACAGCATATTGCGCGAGGAAAAAAGCGGAAAGGGTTACTGTGATTACCTGTTTCTGCCGAAAAAACCAGGATACCCGCCCATTATACTGGAATTAAAAGCCGGAAAAACTCCGGAGGAGGCCCTGCAGCAGATAAAAGCCAAAAATTATCTGCAGCGCGCGCAGCCTTACGGGAAAGCTCTCCTTGTTGGGATAAGCTATGATAAGGAAAAGCGCCACCGGTGTAAGACAGAACGGTATTCATTTCCCAGCAGATAGAACGCCCTCAAAGAAACATCATTTCCACTCAGAAACGGCATAGAATTTCCCCCCAAAACGCTTGCCTTGAAAGCCGGAACCATGTAAAATAATGATTGTATCGTCCGAATGCCTGCAAAAGGCCATGGATTGCAATCGATAAACAATCCTCCGCGGACAGGAGCGGCGGTATTGCGGAATAAAACAGAAAAAGGAAATAAGGGGTAAAAAAGATGAAAAGGAGTTATCTCATCATGCTCCCGGCTGCGGCTGCGGCGATGCTGTCCGGCTGCGGGGCATTGAAAAAATCTCCGTATCCGGAGGTAGAGGAGTATCTGGAAAACTTGTATGAGCAGGAATTTGTGATTGAGGAGGTTTCCGAAGGGGGCGTGGTTTCCTATCAGGCATCGCCAAAGGACAGGCCGGATCTCTCGTTTAAGGTGCTTCCGGCGGGGGAGGAGTACACGAATAAAGGATTTGACGACACATATCCTGCCGCCTTTGTCCGATACGAAGGGGAAAAGCTGGGGCTTCGCCTCGAACCGGGCGAGGGGGATAAGGAGTTTGTGATATCTGTAGACAGGTATGATGAGGTGGAGGCGCTTGGCGAGTCGCTTTCAAAGATCGCCGGGGCGTATGAGGAGGCGGGGCTTCCGGCGAAGTTTACGCTCGGAACCGTTGATAACGGATGGAACTGCGCCGATATCCGCGTAGAGATCAAAGGGCCTGAGATGAAGGGATATGAGCCGGAGGTGATCCATATCCCGGACAGCCGGCAGATTGGGCATACGGACATCAATGACGCGGATCAGATAAAGGAGCGGATCGGGAGCGGCTATGTGTCCCAAATCTGCCAGTATTATCTGGGCGATCCGCTTGATTACCTGACGCCGGATGCGGTGACGGCCTTTTATGCGGACGAGGAAGGGATGACGCTGACGGCGGGGGAGGACGTAACCGAGTATCCGTATCTCTCCATGGGCAGCCTGCATTTCGGGGAGGTATACCGCCTGGCCCAGGCAGAGGGCTGGGAGCCGGCCGCGGAGCAGGACAGCTTTTCCATCACGGCAAACGGCCTGACCTCCCGGTTCTTCCTGGAGTTTGAGGACGATGCGGAAAATCCCGGCGGGGAGCAGACGGCCAGAGTCTACTGGGAAGCAGGGGAGACGGGAGAGCGCCTGCCCGCCTGGGGAGATTATTCCCATGAGCCGGGTGTGATTAACCGGGATGTGTTAGAAGAGCGGACCGGAAGCAGTATGGCGTCAGGGCTCACGCTGCAGAAAGCGGAGGAGAGGAAAGAGGAAAACAGAGAGAAATTTGAAGGCTATTTAAACAGCGGCGCGGGCCCTGTGGGGAGCGGCGTGGAGATCGGCAATTGGGCGATCACGGTAAAGACGGCGGAAACGACGGGGCGGATCACCAGCGGTTCGATGTATTTTGATGCGGATGAGGGGAAAGAGTTTGTCCGCGTCGATGTGGATGTCGCCAATCAGGGAACGGAAAAAGAGAGCTTCCTGCCAATGGTTATCATGTCCGATGAGCTGCTGGTTGAGCTTGCAACCTCCAGCGGGCATAAGTACACCCCTGTGGATCTGCTCGGCGGCGGGGATATGACAGGGGCCAGCCTGGAAGCGGGGGAGACAAAGAGCGGCTATATCGTGTTCCATGTTTCCCAGGACCTGCTGGATACAGAGGAACATGTCCTGCTGCTGCTGACGATAGGGAAAGAGACAAAGGCGGTTCAGATCAAATAAGCGGACAGCGCCAGAGGGGCAGGCTAAGGAGGCTCCCGGCCTGGCAGGATAAAAAGCGGCCCGGATACGCGTTTCCGGGCCGCTTTTTTGGCATTAATAGTTTATTAAACGGTTGTAATCGTCAATAATATTGGACAGAGTGTCAAAGAAATTTTCAATCGAGCCGTCAGCCGCAAAGGCGGAATTAAGCTCATAGCTCTCCAGTCCCTTCTGGTCGCGGACCCTCTGGAACAGATCGGTCAGCGCTGTCTTGGACTCGCGGATGTTGCGCTCAAACGAGGAGTAGTAAGCGGACATGGTGGGATAGCCCTCCTTCTCCATCGCGTCTGAATCCGCCAGATAATTTAAGCAGGTCTGAACCTCCTCCACATACTGATCATAGAGCGGCTGGAGCGCTTCGATGTCCAGGCTTGTGAGCTGGGAATCGTCGATCTCCTGTTCATAGATTGCGGTCTGGATCTCCTGGCCGGTGGTGATCAGCTTTGTGAACGCATAGGTGGCCTCATAACCCTCTGCCTTTAACTGCTCCAGGTTTTCATCGCGCTTCTGGTCTGCCACAACGGACAGCTCATTGATAAATGTGTCAGCCAGCGTCTCATAGGATGCGTAATCATTCCAGATCCTGGCGTGCAGCTCTTTGCCCTTTGCATAGTCGTCGTCTAAGTACGATTTCATATCCGTATAATCATATACCTCGTCCAGCGCCTCGGCCAGATCCCGCATGACCGGGTAGAGCTCCAGATAGGCATTGTCCAGGGACGTCTTGTCCGCCTTCTGCTGAGCCAGTTCATTGGCCTCGTCCATGTGATCGTAAAAGGTGCTGGTAATCGAGTTGCACCAGTAATCGTCCTGGAGCGGGGTAAATTCCTCCGCGAAATCGACATAACGGAAATAGCTGGCGATCACATCGCTGAAGCGGTCTACCATGACGTTATTTACATCAATATAGGCATTATACAGATCGCTCTCTGCTTCTTCCGCTTCATCCTCGCTCAGCGTCTCCTCCTCCGGCTCCGTGCTTTCGGATGTCTCAGAAACGGCTTCCGTGGACTGCATACTTTTCAGGACATCCTTCGTCCCGCAGCCGGAAACTAACGCCGCGGCAATCACGGCGGTGCAGACGGGAAAAACTAATTGCTTTTTCATCTTTGGGTTCCTCCTTTTGCTAAATCATGTGCTATACAATATATTACCTCAGAAATGAGAAAAAGGGAAGAGGCGGTTTCTTTATTTGTTCTGCGGTGGTATAATGAAGTAACAGTTCAGACAGGTCTGCGCCTGCTGTGCTGACCGTACGAAAGTGTAGCGGTTGCGGGCATACGGCCCATCGCGAAGCGATTCTAAATGGCCGTATGCCGTAACAGTTCCTTAGCCGGAGAAAAATCACATCAAACGGAGAAACGGAGGCGGATACAATTGACAGCCAGAATTTTAATTGACAACAACACCCAAAGCGCTCTTACACCCGAATGGGGGCTGTCCGTATGGATTGAGCATAACGGCCGCAAATTCCTCTTGGATACCGGGGCTTCGGCGCGGTTTGCGGAGAATGCGGCTCAGATGGGGCTTAATCTGGAGGAAGCGGAGTTTGCCGTTTTATCCCATGCCCATTATGATCATTCGGACGGGATGGAGGCATTCTTTGAGAAAAACAGGACGGCCCCCATGTATTTGAGGAAGGGCGCCGGGGAAAACTGCTTCAGCAGGCAGGAGAAGGTTTACCGCTATATCGGTATAAAAGAAGGATATCTGGAGAAATTTAAGGACAGGCTTGTCTATGTGGAGGGCGACTTTGAGGCGTGCCCGGGTGTTACGCTGGTTCCGCACAAGACGCGGGATTTGGAGACGCTTGGCAGAAAGGCCGGGATGTACATAAAAAAGGGTTCCGCATGGCTGCCGGATTCATTTTCCCATGAACAGAGCCTGGCGGTGGACACGGAGCGGGGGATGATGGTGTTTAACAGTTGTTCCCACGGCGGGGCTGACAATATTATCCGGGAGACGGCAGAAACATGGCCGGATCGGCATATATACGGGATCGTGGGCGGCCTTCACCTGTTCCGTTCATCGGACGAGGAGGTCCGCGCGCTGGCCGGGCGGATCCGGGAGACGGGAATTGAAGTTGTCTATACAGGCCATTGTACGGGAGAACATCAGTTTGAGATCTTAAAGGAGGAGCTGGGAGACGTGGTTCATCCGCTGTACACGGGGCTGGAGATCGCAGTTTGATGACAGACGGCAGGAGAAGGCGGGAAGATATGTTTTAAGCGAAACGTTTATAAAACTGTAAAAAAAATGTAAAGCAGTAAAAATGCGGATATGTTATGATGGAGCTGCTGAATTCAAAGTTTATAATGGGTAAAACACAATGACAGCGGATATTTTGTAATAATTCGGGTCATCTGGGCTGTTACGGTATTTCAGACAGCGGGCTGCACAGGGGGGAGACGGATGGGAAGAAGGCGGATGAGAAGAAACGGGATCAGACGGCCAGTGCGGATGGCTGTCGTCTGTCTGCTGGGCTTTAGCCTGGCAGGCGCGGCCGGATGCGGGCGGAAGGCGGCCCCGGCGCCGGAGAATGCGCGCGGCGCGGCTGGAGGCGGTCCGGATCTTCTGGCCATGCCGCAATACCCCTGTATGCCGGATCGGGAGACGGACTGGGAGGCGTGGCGCGCCTATATTGATGAATATGCGGTTTTGGAGGATGAATGTGCGCAGATCCGGGATTTTTCGTTTCAGACCGCGTCTGCCCTGATTCAGGACCGGGAGACGAATCTCGTGTATTCGCCTGTCAGCCTGTACTATGCCCTGTCGCTGGCGGCATCCGGCGCGGGAGGGGAGACGAGGGAGGAATTGTCGCGTTTTCTGTGCAGGAGGGATACGGCGCAGGCGGACGGGGAAGATGCGTTCGGGGATACGGCAAGGCGGCTTTACCATCTGCTCAGCCGCAAGGATTCGTTTTGCCAGCTCCATATAGCGAGCTCGCTCTGGGTTTCGCCAAAGCTTCCTTTAAAGGACGCGTTTCTGGACACAGCGGAGGAGCAGTATTTTGCGGAAGCTTACGAGGCGGATTTCGCAGATGAGAAGACGCGGGAGGCCATGGGCAGATGGGTCAGCGGGCAGACAAAGGGGCTGATCACGCCGCAGCTTGCAGTGAACAGCGACGATGTGATGCATCTTCTGAATACGGTTTACTTCTATGATGAGTGGACAGACGCGTTTTCGGAGAAACATACCAAAGAGGATCGGTTTTATCTGGAAAATGGGGAAGAGATCTCATTTCCGTTCATGAACCGGAAATTTGGCTCCCACGGTTACGCAAAGGGAGACGGTTTTATCCGCTCGTACCTGCCGTTAAAGAGCAGCGGGAGCATGGTGTTTGTCCTTCCGGATCCCGGCGTGACAGCCGGAGAGCTGGCATCATCGCCGGAGCGGCTTTACGAGGCGTTTGAGGGCGGGACGTCCCATGTGGGCGAGGTGGAATTCAAGGTTCCCCGTTTTCAGTCTGACAGCCGGTGCGATGTAAAGGAAATGATGCAGAGCATGGGATATTTAAGTCTCTTTGAAGACGGCGATTTCTCGCAGATGACGGACGCGGACGGCATCTTTGTGTCATCCATCCGGCAGGACAGCCATATTTCCGTCAATGAAAAAGGGGTCGAGGCCGCTTCGTTTACGGATCTGGCCTATGCGGGGGCCGCGCTGCCGGACGGGAAGGCGGAGATGATTTTAAACCGGCCGTTCCTGTACGGGATTCAGGATAACGGGGTATGGCTTTTTATCGGAGTGTGCGACGTTCCGGAGGAATCCGGTAAACCGTAGAATCAGGGCAGACGCACAGATGACACGAATATCAAGCGCTTTTTACTCGCGGATTAATGCGGCGTAGAGTGCAAAGAGACTCCGGGAGTACATAGGTAAGATCAGGAGGAAAAGGCAGGATGAACAGGAAAGCAGGCTACATAAGGGAAAAAGGAAGGCGCGCGGCGGCCGGGATGGGCGGCCTTTTGCTGGGGATCATGCTTCCGTTTAGCGCGCTGGCGGCGCAGACGGGCGCGGGCCCCGCGGGAGATGCGGCAAATTTCAGGGAGGAGGCGCAGGCGATGCAGCCCTATTCAGGCGATGTGAATACCTTAAAGACAGCAAAGGAAGCGTCCCAGATAATCATTGTGATCGGCAATCCGGAAGATCCGGCGAAGGGGAATCTGTCCTGGTATCAGAAGGACGCGTCCGGTGTGTTTAAGCAGGTTCTTTCCGTGGAGGCTGTCCACGGCATGAACGGAATCTCGGCAGACAAAAAGGAAGGAGATAAAAAAACGCCCTGCGGCGTGTATTCCTTCCCCATGGCGTTTGGCATGAAGGAGAATCCGGGCAGCATTCTCCCCTATCATCAGATTCAGGAGGGCGACCACTATGTGGATGACAGCGAAAGCCGCTATTACAACCGCCTGGTCAATGAGCGGGATGTGCAGCGGGACTGGAATTCTTCAGAGGTGCTGATTACCCAGGCCCCGCAGTATAATTACGGGCTTGTGCTGAATTACAATGAGGACTGCGCGCCGGGAAAGGGTTCCGCGATTTTCCTGCACTGTCCCAAGGCGAGCAATAATACGGGAACCTCGGGCTGCATCAGCGTTCCGGAGGACTATATGAAGCAGATCATCTGTTCCGTGGACGCTGACACGCGGATCATCGTCGTCCCGAGGGAGGCGGATCTGGCGGCCTATTAAGGGGGTTTAACCTATTTGTTTAAGAAAACCCTCTGTCAGGTTTCGGAAAAAGACGGCCCTGGCGGCTTGCGGGGAGAGCTGCCGCAGCGCGGCCGTCTTCACGAGAACGGCGTCCAGCGCCCCGGATACGGATCCGGGAAGCGGGCGCTTTTTCTGATCCGGCGCTTCCTTAAAGGCCCAGCTTACCGCGGCCATGCCGTCTGTTTCGATGAGAATGCGGTCAGCCGGAGCGGCTTTGGCGGCATGCTGTACGGCCGGATTCCACCACACATCCGGGCCGACGGAGATGTAGCAGCCAAGGCGGATATAGTCCTCCAGGCAGTCCTCACAGGAATACCAGTGGACGAGATAGGTGTTGGGATATTCCAGGAGAATGCGCGCGATCCGCGCCTCCTGACCCTTGGTATGGAGGATGACCGGCCTGCGAAGCGCTGCGGCGAGCGCGAGCTGCCTCCTGAATACACGCTCCTGGACGGAGAGGGGGACGCCGCACCAGACGCTGTCCATGCCGATTTCACCGATCACAGGGCAGGCGCAAAGAAAGCGTTCCATATCGGAAACAGAATACTTATCCGCGTGCCACGGGTGCAGCCCGGCTGTGGGTATAAGACAGGAGGGACGGCTGTTTCCATTTCTCTCTGAATCGGTTCCTTCGATACGCTTTAAATGTGTGAAAAGAGCCTCCGCTTCCGGCGGGGTAGAGGCGCAGATCAGGGATATAATCCCGTTCTCAAGGCGTTCCAGCCACTCTGCGGCCTCCCCGGGGTGCGTATGGGCATCACAGAGGGGAGGGAGGGCTGTCTGTCCGTCTGCCTGCGCTGGTTTTGTCATAATGGGCATGAAGCAGCCTCCTTTGATTGCATTTGTCATAATGGGCGCGGGCCTTCTCCTTTCACCGCGGCCGCCGTCTGCCTGCGCCGGATTTTGCTGTAGATTTCCGCCCGCAGGGCGCTCTGGCTGTAGAGCCATTCGCGGTTCCGGCCGGAAGCGGAGACGGAGAGAGCGGCGCTCAGCCCGTCCGGAGGGGGATTCAGGATCAGGATCCGATCCGACAGATAAATAGCCTCATCCATATCGTGCGTGACCAGAAGCACGGTCTTTTTCATCTGCTCCCGCATGAGGAGCAGCCAGTCCTGCATTTCGCCGCGCGTGATGACGTCCAGCGCTCCGAAGGGCTCGTCCAGAAGAAGGATGTCCGCGCGGCACAGGGCGGTGCGCAGGAATGCGGCCCGCTGGCGCATGCCCCCGGAGAGGGAAGCGGGGTACGCGTGTTCATAACCCTCAAGGCCGAACAGCGGGAACCAGGAAAGGGCTTTGCGCCTGGTTTCGCTGAGAGAGCCGTGGATCTGGCCGTACAGGCAGACATTGTCAAGAATCGTTTTCCAGGGAAACAAAAGATCGTCCTGCGGCATATAGGCAAAGCGCTCTGAGACCCCGTTTACGGCCTGCCCGTCCACGAGAATGCTTCCGGAGCGCGGCGTGAGAATCCCGGTTAAAAGCTTTAGAACCGTGGATTTTCCGCAGCCGGACGGGCCGAGGAGGCTGACAAATTCGCCGTCCTTTATATCCAGGGAAAGGCGGTCAACGACAGTGTTGCCCTCATAGGAAAACGTCAGATTTTCAATACGCAGTTTCACGTCATACCCCTCCTGTTCAGGGAAGAAATTCATTTGTATAGCAGTCGGCCGCCGGGATGGGCTGTCCGATGACGCCGTACTCTGCCATAAATTCCGTATAGCGGTCCCACACCTCGTCCTTCATTTCACCCCACGCAGGCGCGTCGTCAATGTATTTGTCCGCCAGATATTCCTGGGACATGATCAGCATCTCAAGCGGATAATCAGGAGCATACTCCTGAAGGATAGCCGCGCTCTCCTCCGGGTGAGAGACAGCATATTCGTAGCCTCTGGCCGTGGCGGAGAGGAATTTTTTCACCATATCCGGGCGGTTTTTCAGAACCTGATTCCCGGCGATGATCACCGGGGTATAGTAGTCAAGGCGTTCATCCAGATCGCGTACCGGCATATAGTGGATGGGGAAATCATTCAGCGTGCATTTTACATTGTCCCACGCCTCATAAAACCACATGATATCCACCTTATCCCTCAGGGCCTCAAAGCCGGAGCCGTCAGAGATT
Organism: Otoolea muris; assembly: GCF_943193115.1. Classification (NCBI taxonomy): domain Bacteria; kingdom Bacillati; phylum Bacillota; class Clostridia; order Lachnospirales; family Lachnospiraceae; genus Otoolea; species Otoolea muris. The sequence goes on along the minus strand of NZ_CALPCY010000003.1, from coordinate 95,922 downwards.
ACAAGGTTCAGCCGGGAAAAATCGGCTCCGCTCTGCGCCATCACAGCCTTCAGCACCGCCTCCTCGCCCGGGCCGCCCCAGCCGGCATAGGTTCTGCCCTCAAAATCCGCGGGCGATGAGATGCCTTTATCCGCACAGGCGGCAAATCCGGAGGTATTGTGCTGGATAATGGCCGCGACTGCCTTGATGGGCAGCGGATCCTCTGATGCAAGCGCGATAGTTACATCCTCCTGATAGCTGACTCCGAAATCGCCCTTTCCGACTGCCACAAGCGTGGCGGTCGCGCCTTCCGTGGGCTCAATAATCTGTACATCCAGCCCCTGTTCGGCGTAGTAGCCGTTCTTTAAGGCAACGTACATGCCGGTGTGGTTTGTATTGGCCACATAATCTAAGATGACGGTTACCTTTTCCAGGGAATTGTCCGGCGCGTTTGAGGTTTCTGCGTTTGGGGCGTCCGCCTCTTTGGAAGCGTCCTGCGGGGCGGCGGTATTTATCTGTTCCGGCGCGCCTGACTGATCCGGATCGGATGCGCCTGAGGAACAGGCGGCCAGGCAGCAGGCGGTTAAGAGTCCTGCTGCGCAGTATGCGGTTAAAATGTGTTTTTTCATGGTGTCCTCCTTATATTATAATAATAGTTATATTTAGTGAAATATTGCGGGGCGCTGGTTATCGTGAGAAGACCGCCGGCGTCAGGTTCTAAATCCAACGGAACTGGCACTGGCGGCCCTTTCACGACGAATCACGTCCTGCAATATTTCACTTCACTTTACTTTGCCTCACAATTATCACTTGCTAAACAGAAACAGCCAGCGAAGTATATACGGGCCTATAACCCGCCGTAGCGCCTTCCGCTCACCCGGCTTTTTTCAGATACGGCATCGCGGCCCGCTGGAACAGCCGGATCAGCCCGTTCATGCACAGACTGAGAAAAATAATAACCAGCACGCAGGCAAATACCTTGTCGAGCATATAGCTGTTTTTTACCCGCAGCAGGTAATAACCTAAGCCCTCCTGTGATCCAATCCATTCGCCTACCACAGCGCCGCTGATGCTGTAGGTAGCGGCGACCTTGAGGCCGGAGAGAAGCGAAGGGAGGGCGGCTGGGATCTTGACCAGCCGGTAAGCCTGCCATTTCCCTGCTCCGTAGGAACGGGTGAGATGCACATATTCCTCATTTACCTGGGAGAGTCCGTCAGAAAAGCTGACAACCACAGGGAAAAAGCACATCAGAACCACGGTCAGGATCTTCGGCGCGGCGCCAAAGCCCATATAAATAATGAGGATGGGAGCCAGGACGATCATGGGAACTGTCTGCGTTACCACAAAAACCGGGTAGAGGCCCTGGCGGAACAGGGGGAAGCAGTCCATCGTTATCCCCAGAAGAAGCGCCAGCGCCAGGGAGATGGCAATGCCCGCGGCGGCCTCCGAAACCGTAACCTGTCCATGGGCAAAGAGGGCGGGGAGTTCCGCAATGAGCGCTTGCAGCACCTTGAGGGGTGAGGGGAGCACATAGAGCGGGATGCGAAAAAGACGCGCCGCGCCTTCCCAGAAAAGCAGCAGAAGCAGAAGAAAGGAGGCGGGGGCTAGTACACTATTGCTTAAATAACGGTGAATATCAGCGCCTGATATTTGTGTCAGGGTAAGGCGGAGGTGGGAGGCGATGCGGCGGCATCGTTGACTGACGACAACGCGGCGCTGGCGCAAAGAGCAGGCGCTGAATTCATCGTTATTTGGGCAATGCTGTACTGGTTTTCGTAACAGTTGTTTCATGTCGTTTGGGCTCCTTTCGTATTGGTATGTGTGGGCGCTGTTTGGGCGGAAAACTTCTTCATACGGGCCTGCGCATAAAAAAAGATCGCCGGATAACGGCGATCTGCAAAGATTTCATCATAAACATCCCTACGTTGGCATTATCCAAATCAGGTAAAGGGTCGAAATTGTGGAATTTCCTCTCAGCCTGCCTCACAAGCTCCCCTGGTTCTTTTTTGTTTTTGATTATAGCATAAAAAATGAAAAATGCAAGAAGAACATTTACGAACGCGTCAGACGCCTCAAATCCGCGTAAAACTCAGGATAGGAGATATCGACGCAGTCCGCGTCCCGTATAGTGGTTTCCCCGTCGGCGGCGAGGGAGGCGACGGCAAAGCTCATGGCGATGCGGTGATCGTTTCTGCTGTCAATGACAGCCCCGTGAAGCGGCTGTCCCCCGCGGATGATCATTCCGTCCTCTGTCTCCGCCGCGTCGGCGCCCATGGCGCGCAGTCCCTCTGTCATGGCGGCGATGCGGTTGGATTCCTTTACCTTTAGCTCCGCCGCGTCCCGGATAACGGTTTCGCCGTCTGCGAAGCAGGCGAGTACAGCGATGACGGGGAGCTCGTCTATGAGCGTGGGAATCAGGGCGCCTTCAATGACGCATCCTTTGAGGCTTCCGGAGCGGACGAGGAGATCCGCCGTGGGCTCGCCGGGGCCGTCGGTACGGTTTAAAAGCGTCACATCCGCGCCCATGCTGCGGCAGACGCGCAGGATGCCGTCGCGGGTCGGATTGACGCCCACGCTCTTTATGAGGATCTCAGAGCCGGGGACGATCAGCGCGGCGGCAATGAAAAAGGCGGCGGATGAGATATCGCCCGGTACGGTGACTGCCTGCGCGCGCAGGGGACGTCCGGGGTAAACGCGTGCTGTGGTTCCCTGAGTGCGGATATCCGCGCCGAAGGCGGAAAGCATGAGCTCGGTGTGGTTGCGCGACACATAGGGCTCGGTCACGGCCGTCTCCCCCTGCGCGTAAAGCCCGGCCAGAAGGATGGCGGATTTTACCTGGGCGGAGGCCACGGGGGTGTGATAGTGAATGCCGCGCAGCGCGGTCCCTGTGATATGGAGCGGGGCGCAGCCGTTTCCCGCAAGGCTTTCGATGCGGGCGCCCATCTGGGAGAGCGGTTCGATGATGCGCTTCATGGGCCGTTTCTGAATCGATGCGTCCCCGGTGAGCGTGACGTCAAATTCCTGCGCCGCCAGAATGCCGGAGATCAGGCGCGTGGTGGTGCCGCTGTTGCCGCAGTCGAGAACCTTTGCCGGTTTTTTGAGTCCGCGCAGGCCGTTCCCGTGGACGAGTACCAGATCCTCTTTTTGTTCAATGGAAATCCCCATTTCAGAAAAGCACGCGATGGTGGATAAGCAGTCCGCGCCGCTCAGAAAACCGCGAATCTGCGTTGTTCCTTCCGCCAGCGCGCCGAGCATAACGCTCCGGTGGGAAATGGATTTGTCGCCGGGAACGGCGATTTCGCCTTTAAGACAGGCGGTTCTGGAAAATTTCATAACATAACCTCGTTTTTTGTTGTATCCGTTGTTTATGCAACGCTGCGCCGGGACAGAGCGTGTTTCGCTTCGCGGCAGGCTCCTTACCCGGCAAACAGGCTGTAATTGTATTTTTTGAGCCGTTCCCAGGCGGCTTTTAAGGATTCTTCATCATAAAAGCTGATGCGCAGCGCTCCCTCGCCGCCCTCGCGGTTGTGGTTGATTCCGATATTTTTGATATTGATCCCCCGCGAGGACAGGATGGATGAGATGATGGTGATCGCGCCCGGCTCGTCCACGACGTCCACGGAAAAGGAAAAGACGGGTTCGATCGCGCCTTTTGAGCTGTCCGCAAAGGAATTCCGGTAGCTTCCGGACTCCTCGAACAGGCGGCGTATTGCGCCGGGTTCTCTGCTTTGGAGCTGCCGGTGTACAGCCTTAAGAGAGTCGATGTAGCGCTCCAGCATGAAGGAAATATTTGCCTCATTGGACAGGCAGATCTGCTCCCACATGACCGGGGAGGAGGACGCGATCCTTGTGATGTCCTTGAAGCCCCCGGCGGCCAGACGTTTCATAAGCTGATCCGGATCGTCCGAGTCGTGCACCAGGTTCACAAGGCTGGCGGCGATGAGATGGGGAAGATGGCTGATCGCAGCGACCGCCAGATCGTGTTTTCTGTAATCCAGTACCAGCGGGATCGCGCCGATGCCGCGCGCGATCCGCGTCATGGTTTCCACCGCGCCGGCAGGCGTTTTCGGGGTGGGGGTGAGAATATAGTATGCGTTTTCCAGGAGGTGATCCGTGGCATTCTCATAACCTGTCTTTTCTGAACCGGCCATGGGATGGCCGCCTATAAAGAAAGGCTCTAAGCCCAGCCGTGCGGCCGCTTCATGGATATCGGATTTGGTGCTCCCCACATCTGTCAGAATCGCGCCTTCCTTTAAAAAGGGGCGGATCTGGCTCATATAAGCCGCGTTGTATTCCACAGGCGTACACAAAAAGACGATATCGCACCCGCGAAGCGCTTCGCCCACCCCGTCCAGGATCACGTCCACAATCCCATCCTGCTTTGCTTTTTCAAGCGTCTGGCGGGTGCGCATGTAGGCCATGATACGGATAGAAGGATCCCTGCGCTTTAGGCCCTTTGCGATGGAGCCGCCGATGAGTCCAAGGCCGATAAAGGCCGCCGTTATATGTGCCATAGCTTCCTCCTGCTTAAAGTGTTCTGCCCGATAGCTGCGCATAGGGCTTCAGATCGCCCATCAGCGTTTCAAACTGGTCAAAGGTCAGGGACTGAGGCCCGTCGGAGAGCGCTTTTTCCGGACAGGGATGCGTCTCGATCATCAGGCCGTCGGCGCCCGCCGCTACGGCGGCCTTTGCGAGCGGCTCGACATAGGCCCGCACGCCGGTGGCATGGCTGGGATCCACGATAATGGGCAGATGCGTCTTTTCGCGCAGCACCGGGACAGCGCTTAAATCCAGCGTGTTCCGCGTGGAGGTTTCATAGGTGCGGATGCCCCTCTCGCAGAGCGCCACGTTTTCATTTCCCTCTGACATAATGTATTCGGCCGCGTTCAGCCACTCGTCAATGGTGGCGGACAGGCCGCGTTTTAAAAGGATCGGGAGGCGTGTTTTCCCGGCCTCCTTTAAAAGTTCAAAATTCTGCATGTTCCTGGCTCCGATCTGGAGCATATCCACATACCGGACCGCCTCCTCGATGGCGTGCGCGCTGGTCACCTCGCAGATCACGGATAGCCCGGTGGCTTCTCTGGCTTCCTTCATATATTTAAGCCCCTCCGTCTCCAGGCCCTGGAAGGAGTAGGGGGAGGTCCTGGGCTTATAAGCGCCGCCCCGGAGTACGGTTGCGCCGGCCTTTTTTACGGCAAAAGCCGTTTCCAGGAGCTGCTCCCGGCTCTCGATTGCGCAGGGGCCGGACATTACGGTAAGCGTATGCGGCCCGAGAACCGTGTTTTGGAGCGCGATCTCCGTCGGTTCCGGATGAAACTTGCGGTTAGCGACTTTATAGGACTCTGTGACGGATACCACCTTGTCCACCTCGTCGGAGATCTCGATGTTGCTGCCGGCAAGCTTTGCCTTATCGCCGACTACGCCGATGATCGTAACCTGATCGCCTTTTGAGAGATGGACGACAAGGCCCTTTGACTCGATTAAGTTTGTTACTTTCTGTACCGACGCTTCACAGGCGCGCGGTTTCATTATGATAATCATGGTTGTTCACTCGCTTTCTGTCATGTTGATGACTATTGTAGAATAGAATGCGGGAGTTGTCAATACTGCGTTGCTTTAAAGTGTAAAGGTTATACAATCCGCTTTTTGTCCCATAAAATCCCCCAAATATCCCATCATATAGAATTCATTTTTCAGAAATGATATAGTTACATAAAATATCGGATCAAACCGATATCGCCGAATGCGCATGCAGGTATGCCTGCGGGAACCAATTCCCGTTTTTATCAGCCGGCGCTTTTCAATGAACGGGAGCGCGGTTTTGCCGTGAAGAGGCCCGGCTGCGGGCGCCCTCTTCACGGCGCCCTCCCCGGCATTAAAAGACAAACCGGCATTTTCCCAACAACATGAAAAATACAGAAATAAATCCAATCATACAATCTATGACCAGCAAAGCTCTGACTGCATCGATACAAAAACCATCTACAAAAGGAGGAACCCACATGAATTTTCTACAGCAATTCCAAACCATCGTCCGCCAACACCCGGACAGGCCCGCCCTGATTGACTGCGACGGCCAGCGCTCCACTACCTACGGCCAGCTCGCGGATCTCAGCGCCCGCATTGCCTCAAAGCTTCTGCGCTCCGCCGCCCAGCCTGACGGCGGATGCCTGGACTCCCTGTCCGGCCGCGCCGTCCTGGTATGCATGGATCGCCGGATGGAGTATATCGCCGCCGAGATTGGGATCCTTATGGCCGGAGGCGCATTCGTGCCTGTGCTGCCGGAATATCCGGCAGAGCGGCTGGACTATATTGAAAAAGACTGTCAGGCCGCTGCGAGGATCGATACAGACTGGCTTTCTGACATTGAAGGCTATGAGCCGGCCGCTGCGCGGGAAATACCGGATGACGGCCGCGCCATGCTCATCTATACATCCGGCTCCACGGGCCGCCCGAAGGGGATTATCCACACCATGGCGGGCCTTTCGGAGGGGGTCCGGAGGAACCGTCTGGGATTTCATGTAGATGAAAATGATGTGATGGGGGCCATGGTATCAATGGCATTTGTGGTGCTTGTTCTGGAGTATTTCAGCGTCCTGTCATGCGGAGGGCGGGCGCATATCCTGGGCGATGAAGCAAGGAAGGACGTTCGCCGGATCGAGGATTACTTTGCCAGGGAGGGGATTACCTGCGCCTTTATCAGCCCTCAGATACTGAAGCTGTTTAAAAACCGGGGAACGGCGCTTAAGAGAGTGGCGACCGGGAGCGAGCGGGTCAGCCGGCTGTGCGGGGACGGGTATGAGCTTTATAATTTCTATGGAGCGAGCGAGACGGCGGCTATGGCAGCGTATTATCGGATTGAAGCGCCGATGGAGAATACGCCGATCGGCAAGCCTGCAGAGGGGCTTGCGTTCTTCGTCCTGGACGAGGAGGGAAAGGAGGTTCCGGACGGCGAAGAAGGGGAGCTCTGTATCAGGGGAATCCTTGCGGATTCATATTTGAACATGCCGGAACAGAGCGAACGCACGTTTATAAAACAGGAGGACGGGAGCGTTCTTTTACATACCGGAGACGTGGTAAAGCGTCTGCCGGACGGAAATTATCTGTATGTGAACCGAAGGGACTGGATGGTAAAGATCAACGGGCAGCGCGTGGAAACAGGGGAGATCGAGGTACGGATGTCCTCCGCTCCGGGCGTGGAGAATGCGGTGGTGAAGGCGTTTGAGGACGGAAACGGACAGAAGTATCTCTGTGGTTACTATGTGTCAGAGGCCCGGACGACGCCGGAGCAGATCCGCGCTTTTTTAAAGTCCTCGCTGCCGGACTACATGGTTCCCCGCTTTTTTAAACGCCTGGAGAGCCTGCCGAAGAATGCGAACGGCAAGCTGGACCGCTCGGTGCTCCTGCCGCCGGGCATTTCGGAGTATAAGGCGGCGTACCGAAAGCCTGCCGATGAGACCGAGCGCCGGATCTGCGCCGGCTTTGAGGCGGTTCTGGGCTGCGGGACCGTGGGCGCGGACGACGATTTCTTTAAGCTGGGCGGAGATTCCATCAATGTGCTGAAACTTTCGGGGCGTCTGGAGGGGCTTTCCCTTACGCCGGATATGGTCCTTCGCGGGCGCACGCCGGCCGGGATCGCGCGCCTTTTAAAGGACGCGGGGGAGAGCGGATATGGAAAGCGCGCGAAGAACCGGGAGGAATACCGCCTGACGGATTCCCAGATGGGCGTATATCTGGAGTGCGTCAATGATCCGGAGGCGACGATGTACAATATCCCCATGTGCTGCGAGCTGCCGCCAAAGCTTGACCGGGAGCGCTTCAAGGAGGCGGTTAAAAGGGCGATCGCGGGCCATCCGTCGTTCGGCGTGCGGATCGCGCTGAAGGACGGGACGCCAGTGATGCGCGTGGATCCGGGCTATACGGAGGCTTCTGTGGAGGAGAGGCAGACGCAGGACATTGAGGCAGATAAAAAGCGGTTTGTGCGGCCGTTTTCCATGGAAGGGGAACCGCTGTACCGGATGGCGGTATATGAGGGGCAGGGGAGCGCATGGTTCCTCTTTGACGTGCATCATCTGATTTTTGACGGAACCTCAGTGAAGGTATTTCTGGATGAGATCTCGCAGATCTACCGCGGGGAGGCGCCGAAGCCGGAGGAGATTTCCCTGCTTGATCAGGCGGTCTGTGAGGAGACGATTGAGGAAACGCCAAGATATCAGGCGGCGCGGGCGTATTTTCAGGGAAAGCTTGCGGGAGAGGATCCCGGCGAGGCCCTGATCCGGGATTTCAGGAAGAAAACGGTGAGCGCAAAGAGCGCCAGGCTGCACATGACGCTGGGAGAGGAGCTCTCCATAATGGCGGTAGAGCAGTTTGTGAGACAAAAGGGGATCTCGGAAAATACGCTGTTTCTCGGCGCGTTCTCCTATGCGCTCTCGAAGTTTAACGGCGGGAATAAGAGCCTGTTTTGCACTGTGAATAACGGGCGGCACGCAGCCGGGCTCCTGCAGTCCACGGGAATGTTTGTGCGCACGCTGCCAGTCTGCGCTTCCTTTGACGAGAACGCGCCGATCGCGGGCTGGCTTGCGGACTTCCAGAGCGATTTCTATGAGCTGATGGGGCATGACTGCATCTCCTTTGCGGAGCTGGCGAGGGAGTACGGGATCGCGTCGGACATCCTGTTCGTATACCAGGCGGATATGCTGAGCGGGCTTGCGCTCCACGGGGAGCAGTACCCGGCGCGGCCGATCCCGACCGGGGACGTGCAGGCCAATGTTTCCGTGATGGTGATGAAGAGCCGGGAGGGCTATGAAATTTCTCTGGAATACCGCACGGATCTGTACCGTGAGGAGACGGCCAGGGGGCTGCTTTCTATGCTGCAAAAGGCGCTTTTGGGCCTGCTTTCCTGTGAAACGCTGGGAGAGATCAGCCTTACGTCGGATCTGGACATCCAGATTCTCGAACGGTTCAATGAGACGGACGCGCCGTATGACCGGACGAAGACCGTGATCGACGCCTTCCGCGAGCAGGCGGGGCGGACGCCGGACCGCACGGCGGTTGTCTATACGGACAGACGCTATACGTATGCCCAGGCAGATGAGATAACAGACCGGCTCGCGGCCTTTATCGCCGGCCTTGGCATTGGACGGGAGCAGACGGTGTCTGTGCTGATTCCGCGCTGCGAATATATGGCCATCGCCTCGATCGGCGTGTTAAAGGCCGGCGCGGCCTATCAGCCTCTGGATCCGTCCTACCCGAAGGAGCGGCTGGCGTTTATGATGGAGGACGCGGGCGCGGCGCTGCTGATTGCGGATGAATCGCTTCTTTCGCTGGTTCCGGACTATAAGGGACGGATTCTCCTGACAAAGGACATCCCGGGCCTTCCTGAGGCGGAATGTCTGCCCGCGTCTCCGTCGCCGGAGGATCGGTTTATCCTTCTGTACACGTCCGGCTCCACGGGCACGCCCAAGGGCTGTATACTGGAGCACGGCAATATCGCGGCCTTCTGCAACTGGTACCGGAGATATTTTGGGCTGTCTGAGGAGTCCCGGATCGCGGCGTACGCCAGCTATGGCTTTGACGCCAACATGATGGATATGTATCCTGCCCTGACGCTGGGGGCGGCGGTTTACATTGTGGATGAGTCCATCCGCCTCGATTTAAACGCCCTGAATGCGTATTTTAAGGAAACGGGCATTACGCATGCGTTTATGACAACCCAGATCGGGCGGGCCTTTGCGACCAGTATGGAGAATGATACGCTGCGCTGCCTGTCCATGGGAGGGGAGGCGCTGACGCCCTTTGAGCCAAAGGGAGAAACCCGATATTTCAATGTGTACGGCCCCACGGAGTGTACGATCCTGACGACGGCCTATCCGATTACGGCGTTTGAGGAGGAACTGCCCATCGGCCGGGCGGCTGACAATATGAAGCTCTACGTGCTGGACAGCCTCGGAAGGCGCGTGCCGGCAGGCGTGCCGGGCGAGCTGTGCATCGCGGGCTATCAGGTGAGCAGGGGGTATTTAAACCGTCCGGAAAAGACGGCCGAGGTCTATACAGACAACCCGTTCTGCAGCCAGGAGGGCTATGGGCGGCTTTACCACACCGGGGATATCGCGCGCTTTCTGCCGGACGGCAATATCCAGTTTATCGGCAGGCGGGACGGGCAGGTCAAGATCCGTGGCTTCCGCATTGAGCTGACCGAGGTGGAGGAGATCATCCGCCGTTTCCCGGGCATCAGGGACGCCACGGTAGCTGCATTCGACGAGCCGTCTGGCGGGAAATATATCGCGGCCTATGTCGTGTCTGATCAGACGGTCGATGTGGAGGCGCTGAACGCGTTTATTGAGGAGAGCAAGCCGCCGTACATGGTTCCGGCTGTGACGATGCAGATCGACGCGATCCCCTTAAACCAGAACCAGAAGGTGAATAAGCGGGCGCTTCCCGTGCCGGAGCGCAGGCAGGAGGAGATCGTTCCCCCGGAGGGTGAAACGCAGAACGCGGTTTTTGACTGCGTCGCTGAGGTCATCGGACACCGGGAATTCGGCGTGACGACAGACATCTACAGGGCCGGCCTGACCTCCATCGGCGCGGTGAAGCTGAATGTGCTGCTCGCGAACGCCTTTCCGGGCGCGGTGATCCGCAATAAGGATTTAAAGGAGCACAACACCGTCGCGCGGCTTGAGCAGTTCCTTTTGTCGTCCGGGCGCGGTGAAACGTACGAGATACAGGGGGCGTATCCCCTTACCCAGACACAGAACGGCATCTTTGTGGAGTGCGCGGCCAATCCGGGCAGTACGATCTACAACATCCCGTTCCTGTTCCGCTTAGGAGAGGGCGTTAATCTGGCGCGGCTTAAGCAGGCGATCGAGGAGACGGTGGAAGCGCACCCGTATACTAAGACCACGCTGTATCTCGACGATCAGGGCGATATCTGGCAGAAGCGCAACGATGAACTGACGTTTTCGGTGGAAATACGCGATGCGCTGCGCCGCGAAGAGCTGGTGAGGCCGTATTCGCTTCTGGGAGAGCGTTTGTTCCGCGCGGAGCTCTATGATACGCCGGAGGGGAAATACCTGTTCCTGGAATTCCATCATATCATCAGCGACGGCGAATCCTGCGGCATCTTTCTGCGGGATGTGAACCGGGCCTATCAGGGCGAAGCGCCCGAAAGGGAAACGTTCAGCGGCTTTGAAGCGGCGCTGGCAGAGCAGAACGCGCTTAAGGGGCCGGAGTACGCGCTGGCAAAGAAACATTATGACGCCATCTTCACGGGCTGCGATACAGACTTCCTGCCCGCAAAGGATTTAAGGGGGGATGCGCCGGCCCGCGGCATGTACGAGAGGGCGATCCGCACGGATATAGGCGCTCTGAAAACGTTCTGCGCGGATCGGAAAGTGACGCTGAACGCCCTGTTCACAGCGGCCTTTGGCTTTGCGGCCGGGCGGTATGTCTGCAAGGACGAGGCGGTCTTCACGACGATTTACAACGGCAGGAACGATTCGAGACTGGCCCGCACGGCCGCCATGCTTGTAAAGACGCTTCCGGTTTACTGCCAGTTAGACGGGGAAAAGGAGATCGGGGCGTATATCCGGGAGACCGGGGATCAGCTCATGGACAGCATGAACGCGGATCTCTACTCCTTTGCCGAGATCAGCCGGGCGTACGGCATCAGGGCGGACATCATGTTCGCGTTCCAGGGGGACAATTTCCAGTTTGACGAGATCGCGGGGGAGAAGGCGGAGCGCGTGGATCTCGCGTTAGACACAGCCAAAGCGCCTCTCTCGATCGACGTGCTGATAAACGGGGACGCAGTCGTGTACCAGGTGGAATACCGCAGCGACTTCTACGAGGAGCGCACCGCGGCGGGGCTGGTGGACAGCCTGCACACCGTGATGGAAGAATTCCAGGTAAAAAGGCGGTTAAAGGAGGTCTGCATGGTAAGCGGCGCGGCGCGCCGCGAGCTTGATGCGTATAACGATACAGACTGCGCGATCGAGCCGGCCACGGCAAATATCCTCTTTGAGCGGCAGGCGGCCCTGCATCCGGATAAGACGGCGGTGATCGCCTGCGGCGAACGCCTGACCTTCCGGGAGCTGAACGAGCGCGCGAACGCGATCGCGAACCGCCTGCTTGATATGGGCCTTTCCATGGAGCAGATGGTGGGCGTGATGCTGCCCAGAACCGTGGATGTGTACGCCGCAAGGCAGGGGATCATGAAGGCAGGCGGCGCGTTCCTCCCCATTGACCCGGACTATCCGGACGAGCGGATCAGCTACATCCTGGAGGATTCCGGGGCGGAGTTTATCATTATGCCCCTGGAGATCCTGCGGGAGCGCGGGGAACTGGCAAAGAAGCTTTCAGCGCGCGTCCTGATCCTGGAGGAGCTTACGGCAGAGGGAGGAAACAGGGAAAATCCCGGCCTGGCTGTCCGGCCTGAACAGCTCTGCTACTGCATCTACACATCAGGCTCGACCGGAAAGCCAAAGGGCGTCATGATCGAGCACAGGAACCTTGTAAACTACGTAAACGACAACCCCCATAACGTGGAGGCGCAGACATACGTCTACAAAGCGACCGTCTCGCTGGCATTTGCGGCCATCACCTTTGACGTGTCCATTCTGGAGGAATGTATTCCGCTGTACCACGGGATCACGGTCTGCATGGCGAATGAGGAGGAGATCCACAATCCGCTGGCGCTGTCCGCTCTGATCCTCGAAAACGGGGTGGATGTGATGACGTGTACGCCCTCGTTTTTGATCAACATTATTGATATGCCGGAGATGAGGAAGGCCCTGTCGCAGATCCGGGTGTTCAATGTGGGCGCGGAGGCATTCCCGGAAGCGCTGTACGGAAAAATCATGGCGCTGGGCACAAACGCGCTGGTATTCAACGGCTACGGCCCCACGGAGACCACGATCGGCTGCGCGTTCGACCTGGTGTCAGACGAGCGGATCACCATTGGAAAGCCCATGGCAAACATCAAAATGGTCATGATTGACCGTTACAGGAATCTTCTGCCAGCCGGAGCGCCGGGCGAGCTTCTGATTATCGGAGCCGGCGTGGGCCGCGGCTATGTGGGAAAACCGGAGATGACGGCCGACAAATTTATCACATTTGAGGGAAGGAGAGCGTACCGGAGCGGCGATCTGGCGAAATGGAACCACCACGGGAAGATCGAATTCATGGGGCGCATGGATAACCAGGTCAAGCTGCGCGGCCTGCGCGTCGAGCTGGATGAGATTGAAAATGTCATCAACCAGTATCCGTCCGTGAAGTCAAGCGTCGTCCTGGTGAAGGAAAAAGACGCCAACCAGTTCCTGTGCGGCTATTTTGTGGCCGCGGACGAGGTGGACAAAGCGGCCCTGACGGCTTTTATGCAGAAATACTTAACGCCGTACATGGTCCCGAGCGTCCTGATGCAGCTTCCGGAGTTTCCGCTCACAAACAACGGCAAGGTCAACAAGCGGGCCCTTCCGGAGCCGGACTACACAAAGGAAAACAGGCGTTATGTCAAACCGGCGACAGAGCTGCAGCGCAGCCTGTGCGGGATCTTCGAGATGGCGCTGGGGACGGAGCCGATCGGCGTCGAGGACGATTTCTTTGAAAACGGAGGAACGTCCCTGTCGGCCTCCAAGGCGGCCATGAAGTGCATGAGCGCGGGGCTTCCGGTTTCGTATGCGGATCTGTTTGAATACAAGACGCCCCTGGCGCTGGAGCGCCATATCAACGAGCTGGAGGGAAAAACCGCCGGCGCGGACGAAGCGCAGGCGGAGAGCGCGGGCCAGGGGCCGCTGGATGCGGTTTTAAGCCGCAACACCCTGGAATATGTGGACGCCATCCGGCCGGCCGCTTCCGGAAACGTGCTTCTGACAGGCGCAAACGGCTTTTTGGGCGCGCATATCCTGAAAACCATGCTCGACAGCGGCGATCAGACCATTTACTGCCTGCTGCGGAGAGGAAAAGCGGCCTCCCTGGAGGCAAGGCTCAAGAGCATGCTGGTATACTATTTCAGCAACCCGTATGAGGAGCTCTTCGGAGAGCGCATCCAGCTGATCGAGGGGGATATCACGGACGCAGAAGCCATGGACGCGCTGGAGAAATACGATTTTGAGCGTGTGATCAACTGCGCGGCGTGCGTCAAGCATTTCTCCGCGGACGATACGCTGGAGAGAGTAAATTACCAGGGCGTGCTGAACCTGATCCGCCTGTGCAGACGGACCGGGCGGGAGCTCGTGCAGATCTCCACGGTCAGCGTGGCCGGAGAAAATGTGGGAGGAAAGTTCACGCCGGAGAAGAAGCTTCACGAGAATGAATTATACTTCGGGCAGAGCCTGACCAACAAATACATTGACACCAAATTCCGCGCGGAAAAAGCGGTTCTGGAAGCCGCGGCAGAGGGGATGAAGGGCCGGGTAATCCGCGTCGGCAACCTGATGAGCCGCCACAGCGACGGAGAATTCCAGATCAACTCCGTCACCAACGGATTTATGCGCACCCTGCGCGGCTACGCGGCGCTCGGGAAATTCCCGGTGTCCATGCTGGACATGTCGGCCGAATTTTCGCCCATTGACTCCACAGCAAAAGCGATTGTAAAGCTTTCCTCAGCGCAGGGCGGCTTCACCGTCTTCCACGCGTACAGCAGCTACCTGATTCAGATGGCGGACGTGATAGAGCAGATGAACGCCCTGGGGATGACGATTGAGACGGTCAGCGATGAGGAGTTCCAGGAAGCGCTCGCAAAAGCCCTGGGAGATGAGGAGAAAAACGAGCTGATCTCCGGCCTGATCGCCTATGCGTCAAGCGACAGGGAGAACCGATCGGCCTACATCGACGGGGACAACCAGTTTACCACAAAGGCGCTCTATCGTCTCGGGTTCAAATGGCCCATGCCGGACGGAACATACTTGAGGAACGCGCTGAAGGCGCTGGAGACGCTGGGCTTCTTTGACGGAAGGCTGTAGAAAGCGTGCGGATGATGCGGTGAAGGGCCGGCGGCGGCCGTTTTGGAGCATGGCATGGAACAGCGGCCATGCTCCGGGGCGCCGCGCAGAGGACGAAAACAGGATGGAGTCGATTTATGGAACGAAACGCTTTTTTAATCAACAAAAAGATTCATCAGTATATTCTTCCGGGCGTGCTGATGACGGTCGCCATGCAGCTCGGAAATGTCGTGGACGGCATGATCGTGGGAAATCTCCTCGGCCCGGAGGCCATGGCGGCCATCGAGATTTCCATGCCGGCGCTTCTGCTTTTGCAGATGCCGGCCATGATGCTGGCCATGGGGGGCTCTGCCGGGGCGGCGGTGCTTCTGGGAAAACGCAGTACAGAGGAAGCGGGCGGCGTATTCAGCGC
The DNA here is from genome assembly GCF_943193115.1 of Otoolea muris. Taxonomy (NCBI): domain Bacteria; kingdom Bacillati; phylum Bacillota; class Clostridia; order Lachnospirales; family Lachnospiraceae; genus Otoolea; species Otoolea muris. The sequence continues at coordinate 80,595 of NZ_CALPCY010000003.1, read as the reverse complement.
GTCCATTTTAGCGGGCCTTTTTATCTCCCTGCTTTTTGCGCTCCTCACCCCGGTCCTTCCCGGGCTCCTGGCGGAGGCGCTTTCCGGAAATGAAGCGCTGGCGGCTCTCGCAAGGCCGTATATCGCGGTCAATTTTGCCGGTATCCCCATTTTGACTACGGCGATTATATTCTGCTATTTTATGAATGCAGACAACCATCCGCAGCTTGGGAGCGCGCTCTTTATCATTGCCAATGCGGTCAATCTGACTCTGGATGTGGTGTTTCTGCAGGTCTTTCACATGGGCATGGCGGGCAGCGCTCTTTCTACTGTTATCGGCTATCTGGCGGGTATGGCGACAGCCGTGTTCTATTTTCGTTCCAAAAACCGGATGCTGCGCCTGGCGAAGCCGGGTAAGGCGACGCTCTCCCTTGTGGGAACCGCCCTTAAGGCGGGGATTCCGAGCGCGGCTTTTACGCTGATGTCTGCCTTAAAGTCTGTGATCATCAATTCAGCGATCGTGCGGCTTCTGGGAAATGATTCCATGGCCGTGTATTCGGTCTGCGCGAACGCGGTGCTGATCGCCGAGCTGTGCGTGGGAGGCATCATCGGGCTGATTCAGAATATTGCGGGTATTCTCTACGGGGAGCGGGACTATTACGGGATCCGGACGCTGTGCCGGAGAACGCTTGCCTACAGCTATCTGGCGATCGCAGTCCTGATCGCTTTGTTCCTCGCGGCCCCGCAGGCGATCGCAGGGCTGTTCGGCATTGCGCGGGGGGAGATGCTGTCTCTCACCAGGACGGCGCTGCGCATCTTTTGCCTGGGGTTCCCGTTCTATGTGTACAATAAGTTCCTGATGGCGTATTATCAGACCATCCTGCAGCCGATGCTGTCTACGGTGGTGACGGTACTGCAGGGGTTTGCGGTGATCGTGCCGCTCAGCCTGCTCGGGATCGTTAAATGGGGCCTTCCGGGCGTCTGCGCTATGGCGGCTGTGAGCGAGGCGGTTACGATCCTGCTCGCCACGGCTTTCCGCATCGCGGGACAGAAGAGGGGCCGCTTTGAGGACGGGGATGTGTATATGCTGCCATCGATCCGGGACGAGAAGTTTTTGGATGTTTCGATCCGCAATGATATGAAGGAGGTAATCGCGTTTCGCGAGAGGCTGTTCTTGTTTTGTGAAGAGAACGGCATCGCGGAGCGGGACGCCAGGCTGCTCGGGCTGGCGACAGAGGAGATCGCCGCGAATGTCGTGCAGTATGGGTACAGGGACGGGAAAAAGAATTACATGGATATCAGCTTTACGATTCAGGATGACAAGTATATTCTGCGCATCCGGGATGACGGGGCGCCGTTTAATCCGGTGGAATATCAGACAGAAGAAGGAGAGGTGACGGTCGGGGGGATTGGAGTGATCCGGAAGATTATGTCGGATTTTCAGTATATGCGGGTGCTGAATATGAATAATACAGTGATTGAGCTGGGGATTGGGAGAAGAAAATAAATTTTATTTTCAGGGCATTCTTCAGGCGCGCTCTGGTGAAAGAGCCGTCTTCCTGACAAAATTTGTGACAAATAACGACGGACATATGGACAAACATACAAATACCTGCTATACTTTGTATGCTGGAATGTGTCAAAAACTGTTAAGGGTTGACAGGTATTCCTGAAGCGAGGTACACTATTTTGACAGACAGACAGACAGACAGACAGACAGACAGACAGACAGACAGACAGACAGAATCACCTGTCTTTATTGGGGTGCGCTTTTTTAAATAGAATACCGAACGCAGCAGTCCATTTTGCCTGAAAGGGTGGAATGGATCTGCTGCGTTTTTGTGTTAAATAAAATTATGGAGACTAAAAAACGGGGGAGGAAGGATGAACGATTTTTTATTGATTGCGAAGAAATCAGGAAAGCTGTACAGTCAGGGGAAAAGGGGAATGCAGGGAGACAGGAAAGCTCTGGCCGACGCTTCTTTGGATCCGCTGACCGGGCTCCTGAACCAGAGGGCATTTAAGGAGTGCGCAGAGAAAGATATGGAACAGAGCGGGAACCGCGCGGCAATCCTGCTTTTGGATTTCGATGATTTTCAGGAGATAAATGACAGATATGGACACTCTTTTGGGGATAGTTTTTTGGCAGAGGCAGCGCGCATTCTGAGGGCTGAGACGCGAATGAGCGACTTTGTCGGCAGAGTGGGCGGCGATGAATTTATCATCTATCTGCACGGCATACGCTACAGGGGGTATGTCAAAAAGATTGCAAAACGGCTCTGGCGCAGAATGAAGCAGATACAGAAGATAGAAGGGAATAAAATACATGTTTCCTGCAGTATCGGGATTGTGATTGCGCCGGACGACGGGATCCGGTACGAAGATCTTGCGGATGAAGCAGGCAGACGCCTGTATCGTGTAAAGGAAGAGGGAAAGGATGGATTTTACATACATGGATAGGGCGGGGCTGGCCGGACACGGGAAGGATGTCAGAATATGAAGCGTTTTTATTATTTACTTGCAGTGATCATCCTGATGTGCGGAGGCGCGCTGACAGCGTTTGCTCCGGATACGCTTTCCATGATGATCGTTGCTTTCATGTGCCTGGTGGCGGCTGGTGGGATGTGCTGGGGGATATTCCCGGTGATCCGCTTTGCCATTGGCTTGGAAAACGGTCAGAAAAGCGTCCGGCGGGCGGGGGAGGTGCAGACCGATTCCCCGTGGCTGGCGGTTTCGCAGCAGGAGAAGTTTTTCCTGCAGAAAGCGCTGGACGGGCTCTTTCTGGAATACCGGGATAAGGTTCAGAACCAGAAGGAGTCAGGGCAGATCTTAAGCGACATCGAGGAGTACATCAATGAGGACATTTTAGGGCTTATGAGCTGGCGCAGCGTGGTTATGCAGATACCGGGCATCATGACCGGCATCGGTATCCTTGGAACCTTTGTGGGCCTGATACTGGGAATCCGCGAGATCGGGTTTGGAACCGTGGAGGCGGCCCTCTCAAGCGTCCAGCAGATTCTGGCCGGGATTGATACTGCGTTCTATACGTCTATTGTCGGCGTGATTTTGTCCATCCTGTTCAATATTTTCTATAATGTTCTTTACAATGTGATGAACCGGGAGCTGGGGATATTTGTGATGGGCTTCCACAGGTATGTGATCCCAACGGTGGAGGAGCAGAAACGATACCGGGAATACAGGGAGGCGCGCCAGGTCATAGAGCTCTTGAGCCGGATTCCGAAGAATAAGGGATTTTCCCTGTCCAATACCCGGAATCAGGCTTACCCGGAAGGGGGCGGGGGAGAAAATGAACAGATCCTGATGCCCCAGATTCTGGATGGGCTAAAAAACAGCGAATTTATCTTTTATCTGCAGCCCAGATATGAGCTGAAAAGCCGGAAAATCATCGGGGCAGAGGCATTGGTGCGGTGGAAGCATAAGACGCTGGGGATTCTGTCGCCGTCGGTGTTTATCCCTGTGCTGGAAAATAACGGATACATCACAAAGCTGGATCAGTACATATGGGAAGAAGTATGCAGGATGATCCGCCAGTGGATTGACAGCGGGATCCGCCCGCTGCCTGTCTCGGTCAATGTCACGAAGACCGATATTCTGGCTATCAATGTGACTGGATTTTTTTCCGGGCTTCTGGAGAAATACCGGATTCCGCCCCGTTATCTGGAGATCGATATCGCTGAGAATGCCTATCTTCAGACGCATGGCGCGGCTTTTGAGGTGGAAAGCAGCCTGCAGCAGAAGGGCTTTCGCGTAATCGTGGATGGTTTTCGCGGCGACTATCTGTCGCTGGAGACAGTGGGGCGGATCAACGCCAGCGGGCTTAAGCTGGATCTGCGCTACTTTGATGTGAACAGCCAGACGGAAACTCTGGCCGGCGTTTTTGAACAGGCCAGAAAGCTCAATCTGACTGTGACAGCAGAGGGAATCGAGAACATGGAGCAATTGATTGCGCTCAGAAAATGCGGCTGCTCAGAGGGACAGGGATTCTATTTTTCAAAGCCTATGGAAGCAGACGAATTTGTAAACCAGATGAGCGCCAAGCCGGAACATACGGAGACACAGCGCAGCGTCCGCAGTAAAAAGCCCTTTGCAGCAGGGCGTCTGCGGGGCCGCGGGCGCGTTCAGAAGTGATGGTTATGCAGGAGACGCCTGCTTTTTTGCAGGCTGTGAACCGCGGCAGATAAGGGGGAGGACAGGGCGATGAACCGATTCAGGAAACAGGGACGTGATGGAGAATATAATTTTTGGCAGCCTGCCACTGACCTTATGACGGGCCTGGTCTTTATTCTGATGCTTCTGGTGGCTCTTTTGGGTCTGTATCTTTTATATACGCCGTCTCTGTTTGATGCAATGGAGCCATCGACAGAGGCATTGGCAGAGGAACAGGGGGATATTCCGGAGACAGGCGGCTACGGGGAATTGGAGGGCGACGGTGCGGACGAGGAAGAAGGAGACGGTTACGGGGACGGCGAAGACAACGAGGAAGGCGATGATGATGGGAATGGGGACGGGGACGGGGACGGCGATGACGACGGAGGAGACGGCTATGGCCCGGGAGACGAAGGCGTGAAATCAGCGGTTCTCGCAGAGCTGATCGATGGGGAGACAAGGCGGATCGTGAAGGCGGAGAATGTGAAATTTGAACTCCATGAGTCAAACGGCTCGCTCCAGATCCTGCATACATATTATCCGGAAAAGATCTCCTACCGCACGTTTGAAACGACAAAAGAGGGGATTTTTTACCTGCCGGAAAAGATCTGGAAGGGGACGTATTACTTCCGCGGGCTGACGGCCCCAGACGGCTACGATCCCGCGGACAACCAGTATTTCGAGATCGGGGAGCTCTATGACTGGCCCGCCCCCTTCCTGGTTCAGATCCCGGTATTTCCGTCGAAAAATGTGATCCGAATCCAGATGACGGATGCGGAGAGCGGGATGGGAATAGGGGACGGCGTGTTTGAGGTGATCGCGGCAGAGGATATCCGGACACTGGACGGAACGGTGAGGTTCGGCAGAGGCCAGACGGTTGAGAGGATTACCTGTGATTCCAGCGGCTACGGCGAGAGCGGGGAACTGTATCTGGGAAACTATATCCTGAGGCAGGATCGAATCCCGCCGTATTATGCCGGCATAGAGGAGGAAGCGCAGGCCGTTGTGGAGAGAAAGACCGACACGGAGCCCGGACTCTGTGAGATCGGGACCTTAAAGACCAGAATCCGTGTCTGCCTGTCTGACGAGCTCTTTCCGGAGCAGACGGTGGAAGGCGCCGGATTTCTGGTGACAAAAGAGGGGGATCCCACTTTTCAGGAGACGATGTACACAGACAGCCAGGGCGTTTTTGAGCTTACGGATCTGGATAAGAACGCGGTCTACCATATTGTACAGAAAACGGCGCCCGGGAATTACAGGGCTGACGAAACGGATCACAGGATAACCGTGGAGGATGACGGCCGGATCGACGGCCAGCCGCAGACGACATTGGAACTCTCCAACCGGATGCTTAGAGTGGCCATAGGAGCGGTGGACGCAGTGCTCGGAAGCGGTATTCCGGATGTGGCTCTGGATCTTTATGACAGCGGGGATCACCTGCTCTTTTCCTGGGAGACCAGTGGAAATGAGCTTCTCTTTACGGATCTCAAAGAGGGGTCCTATTATGTGGTGAAAAACAGGGATCCAGAGAAACGTTATGACCTCCAGGTGACGGACAGCAAAGAACTCCAGACCTTACATATACCTGTCATTACCTGGATGAGCGCGGCGGCAGTTGCCGGGGCGGCTGCCGGACTGGCTCTGCTGATCCTGCTGATCGTTTTCCTCGTGAAGACGGCCGCGAAATGCCGCAGGAAGGATGCCGCAGCTCTGAAGCAGTCAGAACAAGGGGACAGAGAGTAAACATATGAATGATGGAATACAGATCCGGATCGGTGATCTTCTGTACGCGGTCGCCAAGCGCTGGAAGTGGGTGCTGGCCCTGTCTTTTGTGGGGCTTGGCCTGGGGATCGCGTTAAATGGGCTCACCTATATCCGTGGAAAACATATGAATTATGAGATTACCTGCTCGGCTGCGGTCACATCCCAGTCTGCGGCAGGGACCTTTACAGGAAATTCCGAATACTTTAACCCCAATGATTTTTATCTGGCCCAGGATATGGTCGATGCAGCGGAATATGTGCTCCGAAGCGACCGCCTCCTTACGGATGCCGCCTCCCGGGCCGGTCTGTTAAACGCGGATCCGAAGACGATACGGGATCTCCTGGAGATTTCCCGCTATCACGACACACAGATTCTGGAAATGACGCTGCGCTGGAACAACGGGGATGAGGGAATCCGTCTGCTGAGCGGGATCCTGGACGCGGCGAAGGCCATCCTCCCGGAGACGCTGATGATCGGAGCGGTTTCTGTGATCGATGCGCCTTCGGCCGTGTATCTGATGAGCGGGAGCATGTACTCCAATCTGTGGGGATTTCTGATTATTGCAGGCTTTTTGATGGGAATCGGCATTGCGGTCCTGGATCTGATCATGCGGCCTACACTGCTGAATCTGAACGATGTGGAGGATATCCTGGGGCTTGAAACAATCGGAACCATCCCGAGAGACGACTGGTTTTTCCAGAAAGGGCGGGGAATTCTGGTAAAGGATGGAGCGAAGAGTTCTCCGGCAGAGCAGAATTTTGCGTCCTCGGCGTATATTCTTCAAAATCTTCTGGGGTCAAAGGAAGAAAACCATTGTCTTTACATCACCTCCTCAGCGGACGGGGAGGGGAAGACCGCTGTGTCTGCCAATCTCGCGATCCATCTTTCGGATATGGGAAAAAAGGTGCTTTTATTGGATCTGGATACGAGAAATCCAAGCCTTGGCGGGCTTTTTCTGGATGCAGTGGATTACAGCCATTCCCTGAATGCCCTGTATAAGGGGGAGGCGACGCCCCAGGAGGCTGTCATTTCCCTGACCGGCTGCCTGGATTTTCTTCCGACCGTGCTGGAACGAAGCGCAATCCCCATGGATCAGGTGCTGTTTGATTTCATCAGCAGCATTTCCGGGGACTATGAATATGTGCTCATCGACGCGCCGCCGGTCGGACGGGATTCGGATACCTTAAGCCTTAACCGGATTGCATCCGTGGTACTCTTTGTGGTGCGGTATGATATGGTGACGCTTTATGAGATCCAGAAGTCGATTGAAAAGCTGGATAAGTCCGGAACCCGGATTCTGGGCTGTATCGTCAATGGAACCCAATCCTTCTGGGACGGCGGATTTTTTGCAGAAAAGGGGACGAAGGACAAGAAACAGGACAAAAAGAAGCATAAAAAAGGCGCGCCGATGCCGATGCCTGCGGCGGCCGGCGATAAAGTAAGAGTAAAAGAAAACGATAAAGCGCGGCAAAAGCCTGCGCCGGAGGCGGCGGGAAAGAAATCCGGGAGACGTGGGAGACCGGAGGCCAAGGAGGCGGCCGGGGCAGGAAACAGGAGGCTCAGGAACCTCCTGGAGGAGCTGGACGAGACAGGCTCATCGCCGGAGTGGATGACGCAGATGAGCGATGAGGAGGCGGTGTCTGCCCTGCTGCGCATGGGGACAGACGGAAGCTGGAAGCAGGACGGGCCGGAAACGGCGGGAGCATATGAGAGAGAAGAGTCGGATCAGAGAGAATAGAAAGGAGCGGCAGGAGCGGTTTGTAAATGCCGCGATTGGATTTATCATGCTGGTCAGCCTGGGATTCCCGGGGAAATATGAGGTGATAGTGGGGGAGCAGGGCGATATGGCGTTTCAATACCTGTCCTTTGGCCTTCAGATCATGGTCATGCTGTCTGCCGGCAGAAATGTGATGGAGTGGCGTCTGGTGGACGTAAAGCTGCGGTACTGGTCCCTGTATCTGATGGCCGCCGTGTTTTTCGCCGGCTCCATGGCAGTGACCGGATATCCCAGGGAGCAGTTTGTCACCTGCGTCCGCTTTACCGTTCTTTTGCTGTTTGCCCTGTGGCTTTCAGAAAACCGGGAGCCGGAAGAAAATCTGCGGCTGTTCTGCATGGCCCAGGCGGTCTTTGCGGCGTCTGTACTGATGTTTATCGTTCTCTATCCGGACCGGGCATTCGTCCGGGAGGTGGGAGAACATGACTTTACCGGGATCCTCCGCACAAAGAACAATGCGGCCGCGGAGGTTTCCTTCGGGCTGGTCCTTCAGGCCGCCCTTTACCGGATTATAAGGGACGAAGGAAAGCAGATCCCCAGGTGGTTTGTGATCCTGTCAGGCGCACAGCTTACGCTGCTTGCGCTGTGCAGCTCCGTGGGCGCTCTGGTTTATGCGGCGGTTCCGGCCTTTTTTGTGCTGGCGCTGTCCCGCCGCTGTGTGCGCGGGCTTCCTCTGGGGATCCTCTATGTGGCCGGAAGCGTGGGCTTTCTCATCGCGGTTCAGACAGTCATGCCGATTGCAGCGCCGGTTCTGGAGGCGATCGGAAAGGATGCGACCCTGACCGGGAGGATCCCGCTCTGGAGGCAGATCATACAGGTTATGACACAGCACAGGAGCTTTATGGGATGGGGATTCTGCATGTTCTGGAGGGATCGGAGGGCGGTGGCTCTGATCCACACGGCGTTTTCACGGTATTCCTTTATGGGCTCCATGACCACCGGCGCGCACAATGTGCTGCTGGAGCTGTGGCTGGATACCGGGCTTTTTGGAGTCGCGGCCTTTTTTCTGGCCATGCTGGTGTCCACGAGCCAGATAAAGAGGCTGAAGGACGCGCAGTATGTGTTCTGTGCGGCGGTCATTCTGTGGTTTTTCCTTCACGGATTGCTGGAACGGGCCTTTTCCCCGTCCTCCTATCACACGCTTTCCCTGCTTATGGCCATGGGAACAGCCTGTAGGAAGCCGAAGCTCCGGGGAAGGAGATGGATCCGTGAGGAAGACAGGGAGCAGCCAATCGGGACAGAGGAAACGTTTTACAAAAAAGAGGAGGAGATGTGATGGCGCGGGAGGGGATGGAGGCTGTGCTGATGGCCGTCTTTCTGTTGGGCGGATATGCCGCCGCTTTGTCTGCCGTCTTTGGCAGGATGCGCGGGCAAAGAGGAAAGGGAGCGGCGGCGGCTGTTCTTTTTGCCGTGTTTTTTGTGTGCGGCATCATGTTATTTCTGGTTTCCCAGGCCATGGGGGGAATGGGGGCCGCCCTGTTTTTCCTTTTCATGGCAGTCTCTGCAGTAGCTTTTGGGGCGTTTTTCATTTTCTTAGCCAGCCATTTTCGCGAGATCAGAAAAGGAATGCTGTTCCTTTTCTTCGTGTATGTGCTTTCCGTGCTTTATATGACCGTGTTCTCCCGCCTCGGAATCCATAATGAGTCCGTGAAGCTGGAGATCTTTGGCACAGTGGCGGAGGCGATCCGGACCGGTTCCCCGGAGCCGGCGCGCCATCTGCTGCTGAACGGCGCTATGTTCGTACCGATGGGACTTCTGCTTCCCATGGCGGAGCCGAAGCGCCTGGCGGGCGCTGGCTGCGTCCTGGCTGCGGGACTCGTTCTGTCCACATCAATTGAATCGGCGCAGATGATCTGGGAGATCGGCCAGTGTGATATCGATGATATTATCAGCAATACCCTGGGGGCGCTGACGGGCTTTATCATTTACGGGCTATTCTTCAGGAGGTATTATGAAACTATTGATGACTGAACATTTTCTGCCGGAAAGCACGTATACCCTGGAGCTGGGAAAGGAGCTTAAGAATCTTTCAGAGCTCACGTGCTTTTGCAGGAAAGGGGCGGCCGTACCGATGGACGGGATCCGGTGGTTGGACGGCTTTTACGGGGGCGGGAAGAACATGTTTCACGCTGCGGCCTCATATCTGGCCGGGCTCTGTCGGCTGGCGCGGGAGATCCGGCGGGGCGGGTATGACATCGTTCATGTCCAGAGCTTTAAGAGCGCCGCATGGGAGATGCCCCTTTATCTGCGGGCGGGCAGGCATTACCGTTTTCTGGTGCATACGGTGCACAATCTTCTGCCCCATGAGGCGGTAAAGGCGGATCGAAAACGGTATCTGCGGTTTTATAAAGCCTGTGATCTGCTGATCGTCCACAATGAACACTGTAAGCGGCTTCTGGAAGAAGAATACGGGATACGGCCGGGAAAAATCTGCGTCGTCCCGCACGGCGCGTATACGCTTTCGGAAAGCGTCTGTGAAAGAACCCCAAGCGATACCGTACGTTTTCTGCAGTTTGGAATCTTCCGCCGGTATAAGGGGATCGATATTTTGTTCCGGGCGCTGTCGCTGCTTTCAGAGGAGCAGAAAAAGGGGCTGCATGTGACCGTGGCGGGCGCGTGGTTTCCCAAGCTGGATCCGGTGGATTACGAGGCGCTGGCAGAGAGCATGGGGCTGAGCGGGGTGGTTACGGTACGCCGCGGCCATATCCCTGACCAGGAGCTGGACAGCCTGTTCGCAGAGACGGATTTCTGCCTTTTTCCTTACCGGCATATCTACGGCAGCGGAGCGCTTCTCATGGCATACAGCTACCAAAAGCCGGTGATCGCCAGTGATATCCCTGTGTTTGTCGAGGAAACGCAGGGGGGAAAAACCGGGATCCTCTTTGCGGGCGGGGATCCGCAGGCTTTAAAGGATGCCATCCTTCTGGCGGCCGGCTGGACAGACGAAGCGTATGCGCTCTGTCAGAAACGGATAGAGGAACTGACGAAAGGAAAATACAGTTGGAGAAATTCGGCAAACGCGCTGGTAAACGCGTATGGGGCGTTAGGGAAGAAGCAGGTGTCAGGCAGGCGATCATAAAAAATATGGCCTGGTCCATGCTGGCGGTATTGGTCAATTCCTGTATGAAGCTGCTGCTCACTCCCTATGTGATCCGCAATATCGGAGTGGGAGCTTATGGCTATGTCTCGCTGGCAGTCACATTTACCAGCTATATTGATATTATTTCCGTGAGCCTGAATGCGTTCGCGGGGAGGTTTATATCCATGGCGTACCATGGCGGCGACCTGGAGCGGGCGAACCGATACTATTCTTCCACGATCATGGCGGATTTACTGCTGTCAGCCGCCGCCCTGATTCCCGGCGCTTTGGTGATTGCCTGTCTGGGTCCGGTTTTAAACGTCCCGGATGCGCTGACCGGTGATGTGCGGCTTTTGTTTGCGATGATGCTGCTCAAATATATGCTCACAATCATGCGGACTGCGTTTGATACAGCGGCCTTTATCGCAGACCGGCTGGATCTGGCGGAGAAAAAGCAGAGTATTTCCTGTCTGATCCAGGCAGGCGTCCTGTTTGCCGCCTGCGGGATTCTGCCTCCCCATGTGTGGTATGTGGGAGCCGCTGCGGCTGCGGCCGCGCTCTACCTTCTGGCGGCCAATTACCGTCTGTGCCGCCGTCTGACGCCAAAACTTTCCTGCACCCGCGGCGCCTGGTCTTTCGCGGCGGTGAAGGAGATAGCGGCCGCCGGGATCTGGACGTCTCTGAACAATCTGGGAAATGTGTTAAACAGCGGGCTGGATCTTCTGATCACGGATCTGATGTTAGACGCAGCCGCCCTGGGAGGGATTTCCGTGGCGAAGAACCTGGTAATGCTCTGCAGCGTCATTGTCATGAAGCTCAGCGACGCCTTCCGGCCCAGGATGCTGCAGCTCTATGCAGAGAAGCGGATGGAGACCTTTGCCGGGCTCTGTCAGACAGCCATCGGGATCGTGGGAATCATCTGCAGCTTTATCACAGGGATGTTTTATATCTGCGGCTATGACTTTCTGGCCCTGTGGCTGCCGGGGCAGGACACGGAATTTCTCTTTAAGGCTTCCATGATCGTGTTTTTGGGCGATATGGCCCCGGCGGCCGTAAAACCCCTCTATTATGTCTATACGCTGACCAAAAGGGTGAAAGCGCCGTGTATGATCACGCTTTTGATGGGCAGCGCCAATGTGATCGCCATGTATCTGCTGATCCGGTTTACGGATCTTGGCCCCTATGCGGTGATACTGACGACGCTGGCGGTTAATTTAATTCATTTCATGGATGCCCCCCTGTACTCGGCCCACTGTCTCGGCGTTCCGCTCACGAGCTTTTATCCGGCGGTTCTGCGCCATCTGCTGGGGATGGGCTGCGGGTTTCTGGCGGCCGGCGGCTTAAAACACATCATGCCAGAAGCGGGAAGCTGGGTCGGGCTGGCGGCAAAGGGCGCTGTTTCCGGCGTCCTTCTGGCCTCCCTGCTGGCAGCCGTATGGCTTTGGTCCGCGGGGATTTGGAAGGGAGGAGAGCACAGGTGAAAAAGCAGGCGTTACTCAATACATACGTCAATAATCTGACCATGCAGGAGGCGGTCCGGGAGCTGATGGACCGCCTGCGTGGGAGGAAGGTTTCCTATATAGTGCCCGTGAATGTGGACGTTCTGGTCAAGATGGAGACAGATTCTTACTTAAAGGAGATCGCCGGCCGGGCGGATTTAACACTGGTGGACGGGACACCGCTTTTGTGGATTGCAGGGCTGCTTGGCAAACCGGTAAAGCAGAAAATTTCCGGATCCGACCTGGCGCCGGCGCTTATGGAGGAGGCGGCAAAGCACGGGTATTCCGTATATATTCTGGGCGGGATGGGAGATGTGCCGGAGAAGGCGGCTGCGATGGTAAAAAAGACATGGAAGGGGATCCGGATCGCCGGGTTCTGCGCGCCGCCGTCCGGCTTTGAGAAGGATGAGGGTGAACTGGAACGGATCAATGAGCGGATCCGGGCGGCAGAACCGGATATCCTGCTGGCCTGTTTTGGCTGTCCGAAGCAGGAAAAATGGGTGTATGAAAACTACAGGAGGACATCGGCAATTGTCACTATCTGCGCGGGGGCGACAGTAGATTTTCTGGCGGGAACGGCGCGCCGCGCGCCGCGCTGGGTCAGCCGCATGGGGTTTGAGTGGTTTTACCGGTTTTTACAGGAACCGCGCCGTTTGTTCAGGCGGTATTTTGTGGACGATTTAAAGATCGTTCCCATGATCTGGAAATACGGCGCAGGGCCAGAAGCAGGAAAAAAGGGAGGAGGCGGCATATGCCGGGGAAGGTAGGGATCCTCTGCACCATGATCAATGGCTTTGGGAGGCGGGGCTATTACAACAGCCAGGAGATTGGCCTGGGGAGGGCTCTGGCCCGCATGGGCGCAGAGGTATGGATTTATAAAGGAGTGAGAAGGCATGAGCCGGCCGGCCTGGAAAGGCTTTCGGAGGGCGTTACAATTGAGTATATTCCCATGAGGGGCATGGGCGCTCACGGCTATCTGGACTGCAGCCGGCTGGATCGCGGCCTTTGCGGGCTGTTCTGTTTTGGCGATCAGCAGATCTTTCTGCCTCATGTGTACCGGTTCTGCAGGAAGAATGGGATCGTCTTTGTGCCGTATGTGGGGACTGCGCACAGCCTCCATGCCAATTTTAAGAGCCGGGTCATGAACACGCTTTTTGCGCTCGGGACGCTCCGGATCTATCAGAAGCATCCGGCGGTGGCAAAGACCGAAGCGGCAAAGAGGGAGCTTGAGGCTCTGGGGGCGGAGCGCGTGACAGTAGCGCCCGTGGGCCTGGACACGGCGGTTTTAAAGCAGGATTTCCGGGACTGCGACCGCATGGAGCTGAGAAAAAAACACGGCTTCTCCGAAACGGATGTGGTGATCTGCAATGTGTCCCGCCTCTCCCCGGAAAAACGGCCCCTGGAGCTTTTGGATCTCTTTTCCTCTGTGCGGGGAAAGAAGCCGTTTAAGCTTATCATCGTCGGAGACGGCGCGCTGCGGGACAGACTCAGGGAGACGATTGCGGAGCGCGGGCTTGAAGCGGAGATCACCGTATATCCCAGCGTACCCTATGAGGAGATGTGGGAGATCTATGTCATGTCTGATTATTACGTCAACTTAAATAAAGGCGAGATATTCGGGATGGCAGTTATGGAGGCTGTCTACTATGAGACATCCGTTGCGGCGATCGCCGCCGCCGGGCCGTCCGTCACCCTGAGGGGAATGAAGGGGCACAGGCTGTGCGAAACGGATGAGGAGGCGGCAAAATGGCTGACAGCGCCTTATCCGCCGGCAGAGGAGCTCAGGGATAGCGCGGCGGAGCTTGAGGCGGCTTTTACCTGGGAGCGCTGTGCCAGAGTCTTTTTAGGAATTGTAGGGGAACAGAAGGGGGAATTTTCAAATGAAAAAGGGATGGCTGAGACATCTTGACTTTATCGTGATCGATATCTGTGCGATGGAACTCTCTCTTATGCTTACCCAGTGCGTTTACCCGCTTTTGTTCCGGGGAGAGGACGCCGCGTTCTGGCAGCTCTATTTTTTTACTCCTCTGCTGCACCTGTCCCTGACCGTCATGTTCTGCACCTGTAACGGGATCCTGGAGAGAGGGCGTCTGAAGGAACTGGCGTCTGTCCTCCGGCTCGAATGCCTTGTCTTTTGCGTCCTCTGCTTCAGCGCCTATTTCCTGCGGTTCATGCCGAATCTGCCCTGGAGGGCGCTGGCCGTGTACTTCATGTTCTGCATCCCGGCCACCTGGGCGCTGCGCTGCCTTCAGAAGTTTTATCTGAAGCGCCGCTATAACAAAATCAAGTATTCCCGCCAGATCCTGGTGGTTGCGACAGAAGCGGCGGCCAGGGATATGATCCGGATTATTACAGCATCCGTCATCCGCAATTACCGGTTCTTTGGCCTTGCAATCATCGACCGGCCCATGGTGGGAGAGAATATACAGGGCGTGGCTGTCTGTGCGGATCAAGATTCGCTGATCCGCTGTGTGATGGATCAGGTGATCGACGAGGTGGTCATCAATATCCCGGATCAGTCCGGGGCCAACCTGAAACTGGCGCGGACATTTCTGGAGATGGGCGTCACTGTACATATCTATATGGAAGAGGTTTACCGCAGCCTGCCCAATCGCAGCGTCAGCAACGTATTTGGCTATAATGTGCTGACCACGGCCATCAGCTCCATCTCTTTCCGCCAGTCGCTCTTCAAACGCCTGATGGATATCATCGGCGGGCTGGCGGGCTGTATACTGACCGTCTTTCTGACCCTGTTCATTGGCCCGGCTGTCTTTCTCAAATCGCCCGGCCCGATCTTTTTCTCCCAGATCCGGGCAGGCAAGCGGGGCCGTCCCTTTAAGATCTATAAATTCCGCTCCATGTACATGGATGCAGAACAGCGCAAAGCAGGGTTAATGAGACAGAATAAGGTTCCCGGCGGAATGATGTTTAAGATCGATCACGATCCCCGGATTATTAAAGGTGTCGGAACGTTTATCCGGCGCGCCAGCTTAGACGAATTTCCCCAGTTCTGGAATGTGTTAAAGGGCGATATGTCCATGGTTGGCACGCGTCCGCCGACCATGGACGAATATGCCCGCTACAGCCCGCATCACAAGCGACGGCTCACCATGCAGCCCGGCATTACAGGGCTGTGGCAGGTCAGCGGGCGCAGCCGCCTCACGGATTTTGAGGAGGTTGTGCGTCTTGATACAGAATATATTGCGAACTGGAGCCTGGGGCTGGATTTGAAGATTCTGTTAAAGACGGTTCGGAATATGATAAAAAATGATGATGCCTGTTGAAGGCGGATGAGCGCATAGGGAGAGGGACAGGCCGGAGGCTGCGCAGGAAGCGCCGGCTGTCCCGCCCGCGAAAAAGGTATTTGAAGAGGCCGGATTCCTATTCAGAGGAACCGGATTTCCAATCGGCACAGAATTCAGCGTTTTTTTAATCCTTTGATGATGGCTTTAATGTTCTGAAGCTGATCGCTGTCCAAAGCATTCATATCCTCTATGATTTCCCTGTAATTGGCAGGACAGTTAATATTGTCGTCAAAGAACTCGGACGGCGTGACGCCAAGGTATTCGCAAATATAGAAAAATACCAGCATTGAGGGATAGCCATTTCTGTTTTCCAGACCATTAATATACCCGGAACTTTGCCCAATCGATAAACTCATGTCCCGCGCGGATACGCCCTTTTCAGTTCTCAGTTTTACCAGCCGCTCATAAAACAAATCTTCAAACATTTTTTCGCCACTCCTTATATAAGATTGTATCCTAGACGATATCGAATTATGTATTGTTAAACTATATATTTTGATCAGGATATCTGGTTAAATCAGATATTGCATTGATAATGACTAATTCAATAAGACGGGAGGGGGAAAGGGGTTATGTATAATAAGTAGTATAAAAGAAAACGGCAGAGGGAAGCTCTGCCGGAATAGCGGACACAGGAAAAGAAAGTTCCGGCGCAGAAAATCCTGAGGAGACAGGGCGTCCGGGATCTGCGATAGGGATCAATAAGAAAGGAACATACAGATGATGAATATTTTAAAAAAACTCATAAAGATGGTTAAGAAAATAATAGACAAGATAAAATTTCGGATAAAGCTGCAGCATATGGATAGTATGTGGTACAGTATGGGGGGTAGCTGCTGGGGGATATTTCCGCCCTCATTTTATTACACACATACTGAAGATGAGATAGAACGCATTAAAGAAGAAACGATGAGATCCTTGCAGGAGATAATAGATAAATTGAAAGAAGAGGAGACGGAAAGCGAGTGACGATGAGATAAGCTGCCTTTTTACAGTCAGGAAGATATAAGATTTTTACCTTTTACAAAACTGCCCTGTTCCGTTAGAATATAGCTTATAGAAAGAAATGAGTTTTTCGACCGTACAGCTACTGCTCAGGCGGCCTGCTCGTTTCTTTTTTTGTCCTCAAATATCATAGGGATACAGTGTCCCGTCTTTTGCGTGGCGCGCCAATATTTTTGATTTAAAGACATTGTACCGGATCCGTTCGCCCGTATCATCATAGACAGGGATTGTGATAACGCTGGAAGAATTTGCTTTTGCATACATATTTGCGCCTCTCCGTTCTTTTGAGTCTTTGATTTGACTATCAGATATTTAAATTCAAATACCACATTTTTATCTCAAATTTCAGAGTATAGTTTCTTATAATTCAGCTATACCAGATATGCAGGCAAAGCCTCATGGCCTGCCGATAACGCAGACATTGATCGTTTCTGTATTCATAAGGAACCCGTAGAAAACCGCCGGTGCTTAGCGAGGTCTTATTGAGCTTAGGAACTGTTAAGAAATAACTTTTCAATAGTGCGCAGGATTTTTCTTCGAGAGCGCCACTCAAAAATCAGGCGCATAGTGGGCTATGTAACTAATTTTTGAGTGGTACTATCGGAGAAAAAGACAAGCAATATGAAAAGTTATTTCTTGACAGTTCCTTAGCATCCGCTGCGCTTTTCTCCGAGCGGGAGCGGGGTTCCGCTGAATACAGAAACGATCAATAGCGGCCTTCTCACAATCAACCAATGCCCGCGATCCTCAAAAACATTCAAAAATCCTCCTCCAAGCGAGCTTGCATCGGATTTTAGACCGTTTGATCCTGGTATCATATAGCATTGAGCTGCTAAATAAAACATAAATGAAAATATATTTTCATAAATTATAAATATGAAAATATATTTTCAAAAATTATTGACTTTTGCCTCCAAAGCCTCTATAATAGAATTACGGAGGAACAAAAAAGTGGAACGAAATGTACTGAACGAAATTGAGGCAGGATATGCCCAGTTTACGAAGAAACAGAAGAAACTGGCTGACTTTATGAGAGAGAACATCCACTCCATCCCCTTTTTGTCCATTGTCGAACTGGGGGAAAAGACGGAGGTAAGCCCGGCGAGCATTACGCGGTTTACGAGGGAGCTGGGGTATAACGGTTATGCGGAGTTTCAGAAGAGCGTATCGGATCTGGTCCGCCGGGATGTGGTTCCCATGCGGGAGCTGAAGAGCTCGATCACGTCAGACGGGGAGGAGGACATCCTGGAGGGGATGATTGAGCGGAATGTGGATTCGCTGAGAAAGCTTTACGGCGAGGGATTAAAGGAGAGCTTATATGAGGCGTCAGAGCTTGTCGGGACGGGGCGGAGAGTCTATATCACGGCAGCGCGTTCTTCCTTCTGCGTGGCGTATTACCTGTATTTTATGCTCAAGGAATTTATGGACTGCGTGGAACTTTTGTCAGAGGGGCTGGGAGATATATCGAATAAACTTCAGTTTATCACGCCAGAGGATGTGCTGATCGCGGTCAGTTATGAGCGCTACACCCGGGCGACGTATAATATCGTTTCTTATCTAAATGAGGCGGGGAGTAAGATTATCGCGATCACGGACAGCTATTCCTCGCCCATTGCTTTAAAGGCGGACTGTGTGCTGCTGGCCAGGCAGGCGCCGGACACGTATTCGTTTGTGAATGCAATGACCGTGGCCAACGCTCTGATCGCGGCGGTGGGAAGGAGGGATCGGGAGCGCTCACTGGAGCGGATGAAGAGACAGGATGAGATAGCCATCGAATATGGATTGTATTTATAGGAAACAATTTATGATGTTTCTTAGACACAGCGGGATATAACCTTTTCCCAGAATATTCTGATTAAAAGAGGAACTAAAACATAATGCTGCATGTGGGCCATTCAGACAATTATATGATAGCTCCCTTTTCTTAGTATACGCGAAAATACGATAAAATGCAAGGATACCCGGACTAAAATTTGGAAAAATGACCGGAGTTATAATGCCGCGGGCGCTGCCATATGGCTGAAGCCGTTCGGATACAGGAGACAGATGAAGCAGTCTTTTTGTGCCGGATTTGTGGAAATGGCGGGGAAAGCGGGCGTTAAAAGCGGGATTTTGCGGGGAAAAACCGACGTGCATGTGATCGGCGATACATAATTAGAATCTTCCGGAGAAAGTTATAAATACATGTTAAAGGAGGATTACAATATGATTTTCGGACTACCTGCGCTTCTTGGTTTTTTGCCGATGGTATTGTATATCATCTTGTCCTTTAAGGGAAAGGACATGCTGACCGTGGTGCTGCTCTGCGTGCTTTTGGGGGCCGCGCTGACGGGACAGGATCTGCTGAGCGTCGGAAATGCGCTGAATGCGGCTCTGGGATCGTTTATGGGCCTCATTGGGTTTATTATCCTGATGGGCGCCGGGCTGGGGCATCTCCTGACAAAGGTGGGAGTGGCGCAGAATATTGTTCATCTGGTCGTCACGAAAACCGGGGTGAAAAATAAAACCCAGGCTATGCTTGCTACGATGTTTTCGTCGGTTCTGCTTGTTTCTATGTTAGGCTCTATGGCCGGCTCGAATGCGATTCTGGCCCCGATCATCATTCCGATTGTCGCCAGCTTTGGGATCACGCCGAATACGCTGGGCGTGCTGCTTCACGGCGCGGGGGCGACGGGGCTTCTCTTAGGGCCGTTTGTCCCCTCGGTTGTCACAACCATGAGCCTGACGGGGATTTCTTACGGCTCGTATCTTCTCCATGTGGGACTTCCGGTTTCGGCGCTCATCTGGATCAGTACGTTTATAGTGGCTCAGAAAACACAGAAAAAGTATGAGGGCGTGGAGAGCTACAGCGATAAGGACAGCGCCGGAGGGGAATTTACCCCGGACGCGGTGACGAACCGGGCGACCGCTGTATTCGGGATTGCGATGCTTCTTTTGATTATCTATGGAATCGTGATGAAGGCGGGAGCGTCCTATGCGCTGACCGTGATGTTCGCAGTCGCATTCGTCACCGGCCTGTCCGCGGGAGTGAGCGTCACGGATATCTTAAAGCTTCTGGTAGAAGGCGCTTCCAAGATGTTCTGGCTGTTCATTCTGTTTGTCCTCTATGATCCGTTCCTGAATTTTGTGACGGAATCCGGGGCGTTTGATGCGATTGCCGGCCTTCTCAATCCCCTGATTGACATGGGCGGGGCCCCGGTTTTTATGGTGGCTGCGACGCTGGTGGGGATTTTCGGTGTGTCCGGCGCGGCTGTGGCGCAGGAGAAGGTGCTTTACGATCTGTTTCTCCCCATGTCAGAGGCGCTGGGACTCCCGGCCCATCTGTGGTCCCTGGTGCTTTTGGTGGGCTCCCAGATTACCTTTTTTGCCTATCCGACCGGCGATATGGTGGGGCAGATGGGCCTGGCGCGCTCAAAGGACTTAAAGAGTATGATTAAAAACGGCCTGATTATCACAGCGCTCTCGATTGCGTATGTAATTATCCGCGCGGTGCTGTATCAGTTTTTGTGAGAAAGGGGGAGCGTGATGTTTGGAATCCGTCTGGTACAAATGGATACCATTTACAGGGATCCGGCCGGGAACCGGCAGAGGATTAGAGAGCTTGTGGACGAGGCGTGCGCTACGGCAAACGGCCGGGAACCGGCGGACCTGATTGTCTTTCCGGAAACGTGCACGGCCGGCTATTCGGAGGAGGTATTTAAAGAGATCGAACGGTTTGCAGAGGAGAATGGAGGCGGGACGCTGCGCCTGTTTAAGGAGCTGGCCGCTTCCAGAAAGGTCTGCATCTGCACCGGCTCGTTTCCGGAAAAGGAGGGGGAAAACATCTACAATACAGTCTGGTTTGTGGATCGCACGGGCCGGGTCGTGTCCAAATACCGGAAGATGCATCTGTACAGCGCCATGGATGAGGATCAGGCGTTCACACACGGAACGCAGATGCCGGTGTTTGAAACGGAATTCGGGCCCATGGCTATGATGACCTGCTATGATATCCGTTTCCCGGAGCTGTCGAGGACGTATGCGGTGCGCGGGGCAGAGGCGATTCTCGTCGTGTCCAATTTCCCCAATCCCAAGGTGAAGCACTGGCGGACGCTTCTGACAGCCAGGGCGATTGAAAACCAGCTCTATGTGATTGCCTGTAACCGCGTGGGGGCGGCGGGAGGCTCGACGTATTTCGGCCATTCCCTGATCATCGATCCGTGGGGAGAGATTGTGGCAGAGGGAGACGAAGCGGAAGGCATTGTGAGCGGGTGCGCGGACTTTGAGAAGGTGCGCCAGGTGAGGGAGACGATTCCCATGTATGCCGATCGCCGGCCGGCAAGCTATCCGGGCTGGAGCGTATAGGAGGGACAGCATTTGGAAGAGTTAAAAAACGCCATTCAGAGGCAGAGAGAGATTTGTTCCGGGACAAGCGCCGTTATTGTGAAGAATTTAACGACAGGAGAGAGGATCGCATTTCGCGAGAGGGAGGTATTTCCGGCGGCCAGCCTGATTAAGCTCCCGATCCTGTTTACCCTTTATAAGAGAAAAAAAGAGGGCTTTTTTCTGGGAGAGCGCGTCCGCATGGAGGAGAGGCATAAGGTTAGCGGCTTTGGGATTTTAAAGGATCTGGAGCCGGGCCTTGCGCTCACATGGAAGGATCTGGCAGTGCTGATGATCACTGTGAGTGATAATACGGCGGCGAACTGGCTGATCGATTTCCTGGGGATGGACGCGGTAAACAGGGAGATCAGGGCCCTGGGGCTTTCGGAAACGGAGCTGAACCGGAAGATGATGGACGCCGCGGCAAAGGAGCGGGGACTGGAAAACAAAACCAGCGCGGCCGATATGGAGCGGATGTATGAGGCGATACGAAACGATGCGGATTCGGAGGAGATGACCGACATCCTGAGGAGACAGCAGTGCAACAATAAGCTGCCGGTTTTCTTTGGGGAACACAGCGGATTTGCTCACAAAACCGGGGATCTGCCGGGCACGGAGCATGACGCGGGGATTCTATATGTGAAGGGACAGGCATGTTTCATTGCAGTCCTGACAAAAGATTTGGAGGACAATATGCACGGGATCCGGCTGAACCAGGAGGCCGGCCGCCTCGTATATGAGTATGCCGGACAGGAGAGAAAAGTATGAAAACAGGAATCATAAAAAACGTGGAAGTGAAGGTGCTGGAGCTCCCGCTGAAAAAACAGTGGAAGATATCGCTCTATGAGCAGACGACAAGGGCCCATGCGGTGGTGCGGATTCAAACAGACGAGGGTGTCACGGGATACGGGGAGGCGGCCCCGTCCCCGGCCTTTATGGGCGAGACAGGGTATACGATGGAGACGGTGATCAAACGCTACCTGGCCGATGCCGTTGCAGGTGAGAGCGTATTTCACACGGATCGCCTCCACGAAAAGATGAATGCGGCGATCTACGGGAATTACGCGGCCAAGGCGGCGCTTGACATGGCCTTTTACGACGCCATGGGAAAGCTGACGGGGGTTCCGGCCTGCCGCCTTATGGGAGGAAAATACCGCGACAGGGTGGCTTTAAGCTGGGTTGTAGGAATGCAGGATCTGGACGCGTCCATTGAGGAGGCGAAGGAAAAGCTGAAGCTTGGCTACCGCGTCCTCAAAATCAAGGTGGGGAGAACGCCGGAGACGGATACAGCCCTGGTAAAACGGATCCGCGCCGAGGTGGGGGACGATGTTCCGCTGCGCCTGGACGCCAACCAGGGGTATGACGCTGTGACGGCCCTGCAGGTATTTGGCCGTCTGGAGGAGTTCGGGCTGGAGAGCATCGAGCAACCGGTCAGGCGCTGGGATATCCGGGGGATGAAGATGCTGCGGGAACGGCTGAAAACGCCGGTTATGGCGGACGAATCGGTTTCCGACTTCCACGCCGTGGGGCAGATGATTCGCGAGTCGGCCTGCGACTATGTAAATATTAAGGTCGGAAAGGTGGGCGGGCTCACGATGGCGAAAAAGATCGCCGCCGCCCTGGAAGCGGAAGGGCTTCTGGCCACGGCGGGCAGCAACTTGGAGGTGGGGATCGGTTCCGCGGCGAGCATCCATTTTTCGGCCGCGACGCCGAATGTATCCCTTCCGGGGGATCTGCTGCTGGGCGGGCCGCTGCACCAGCATGATATTATCGTGGAAGATTTTGAGGTAAATGACGGCTTTGTGACGGTTCCGGACACGCCAGGTCTGGGAATTGAAGTGGATGAAAGTATTTTCAAGTAAGCGCGCGGTCAGGGAGGAGCTGGATCAGATACGAGAGGAGCTGATCCGGCTCCGTAGAAGTATCCACGCGCACCCGGAACAGGGGTACCACGAAACGGGTACCACGAAACGGGTAAAGGACTTTCTCGAGAGACGCGGCGTCCCGTTTTGCAGCTTTACAAATATGACTGGCGGATATGTGTACATTGACTGCAAAAAAACGCGCAGCGTGGGCTTTCGGGCGGATCTCGACGCCCTGTCCATTGAGGAGAGGACCGGAGCGGAGTTCGCATCTGTGATCCCGGGCATGATGCACGCGTGCGGCCACGACATGCACACAGCGATTGCAGCGGGCCTGGCGGCGGTTTTATGGTCTTTGAGGGAGCGGCTGAGGGCAAATGTCCTGATCGTATTCCAGCCGGCGGAGGAGTGCAACCCAAAAGGCGGCGCGAAGGAAGCGCTGAAGGAAGGGATATTTGAGCGTTTCCGGGTGGAGGAGTTTTACGGGCTTCATATGTGGCCGGAGTTTAAGATTGGGGAGATCGGGCTGAGAAAGGGGGCGCTTATGGCCTCCTCGGATAAGCTTAACATCACAGTGACGGGAAAAAAAGCCCATGCGGCGGAACCCCAGAAGGGAGTGGACGCGATCTCCATTGCGGCGGAGATTATAAGCGCGGTCGAACACAAGATCCGCCGGGAGATCAGCCCCTTTGAGACAGCCCTTATCTCCATCGGCTCCGTTCAGACCGAGGGGCGCTACAACATCGTGTGCGACCACGCGCAGATCGAGGGCACGATCCGCTGCCTGAATCCGGAGACGCGGGCCTTTGTCCACCGGCGGGTTCGGGAGGTGGCGAAAGAGATTGCCGCCGCCTACCGGGGAAATGCAGCGGTTGGGATCGAGGACGGCTACCAGGCGGTGATCAATGACGCGGCGCTGACGGAGCGGTTTGCCGAAGGCGCGCGGGAGATTCTGGGGAAGGAGGCTGTGCATGCGGAGGTGAATCCCACGCTGATTGGGGAGGACTTTTCCTTTTACGGGGAAAGGGCGCCGTCGGTTTACTTCTTTATGGGCTGTGAGAGCGCGTATCCGCTGCACAGCGACTGCTTCCTTCCGGCGGAGGAGGCGCTGGAGAGGTCGGTTTATCTGATGGCGGGGTATTTTTTGGATTTTATATAGAGCGGCGGGCTTTCTGGATTTTTAATGTACTCCCGGAATCTCACAAAATCAGGCGCAGCGAGATTCCGGGAGTACATTTATGGTTTAGGGGGCCGTCATCGCTCCATGCCGCCGCCCCGGCCTTCCTCCTGTTCCGGAAAACGGAACCTCCTTATTGCCCGCTCACAGAACTCGCGCAGGACAGGAATGTCCGAAACCGCCGTTTCCCATACCAGCCCCACATCCACAGCGCCGTAATTATGGGCGAACAGGTTCCTCATGCCTTTGATAGCCGGCCGGTAAACGGAGTCTTTTGTCCCCTCACGGAACTCCTGCGTCCTTGCTGCATTCGCGTCATGGGAAAGGGCCTCTGTTGTCACCAGATCCACCGGTTTCTTTAACGCCTGCGTCAGTTCATGGTAAAGGGCGCCCAGGCCGAACATGGAGCGGATTCTGCCCCCGTCAATCCGCAGATCGATATCGCTCTGCGCTGTAGCCTCCCCACGGGCATAGGAGCCGAAAAGATACGCCCGGCGCACGCCGTAATCCCGCAGAATCGGACAGATAATTGCCTGTAGTTCATTCATGGCGTATATTTTCTCCATAGCCGGACCTCCCTGTTTATGTTTCTGTTCATTTCCATTATATCATTCCCATCTCCGCTTTCAATAATGAGCGGTTTTTAATGCTGCTACCGGCAATCCCTCAACTTTCACGCATTTTATACATAATTCATTGTTGTAACCCGGGAATTGTGGTATACTTTGGAAAAAGCACAATCCCCCACCCCTTGTGAAAATCATAGTCTTACGTTATAATGGGAGCTTAGAATACAGGCGCGGCGTTTTTCCCTGCGGGCAGGGCGGCGCGGCCGGCCAGGAAGGATCAGGAGGACATAGTATGACCAGAAGAGAATTGCGGGAGCACTGCTTTAAGCTGCTGTTTTGCGCCGACTTTTATCCGGCGGGGGAGACAGGGGAACAGCTTGAGCAGTATTTTACAGAGCCGCAGGAGGAGGAAGATACGCCGGACGGTGCGAGCGTGGTGCTGCACAGCCCGGCGCTGGATGTGTTTGACAGCGAGTATGTGAGAACCAGGGTGGGACGCATCATGGAGCTCATTCCTGACCTGGACGCGCGGATCAATGGGGTTGCCAAAGGCTGGACCACGAAGCGGATGGGAAAGGTGGAGCTGACGATCCTGCGCCTGGCCCTGTTTGAGATCCACTATGATGAGGATGTGCCGGACAAGGTGGCCATCAATGAGGCCGTGGAGCTGGCCAAGCGGTTCGGCGGGGACGATTCGCCTTCGTTTGTGAACGGCATTCTGGCGAAGCTGGTGTAGCAGATGGCAAGCGTATATTCCGTATCACAGGTAAATGCCTACATTAAAAATATGTTTGCCCAGGATTTTGCGCTGAACCGCATTTCGGTAAAGGGGGAGGTATCCAACTGCAAATACCACCCGTCCGGCCATATTTATTTTACTTTAAAGGACAGGCTGGGCGCCATACAGGCTATTATGTTTGCGGGAAAGCGGCGGAATCTGACCTTTCAGCTTAAGGAAGGCCAGCAGGTGGTGGTAAAGGGAAGTATCGAGGTCTATGAGCGGGACGGGCGGTACCAGCTTTACGCCTCGGAGATCACGCTGGACGGGACGGGGGATCTGTTTAAGCGGTTTGAGAAGCTGCGCAATGAGCTGGAGGAGATGGGCATGTTTGCCCCGGAGTACAAGCAGCCGATTCCTGCGTATGCATCCCGGGTGGGGATCGTGACGGCCTTAACAGGAGCGGCGATCCGAGATATTATCAATATTGCCACGCGCAGGAACCCGTACGTGCAGTTGGTTCTGTGCCCGGCGCTGGTGCAGGGCGACGGCGCTGCCGCCAGTATCGTCCGGGGGATCCGCAGGCTGGACGCCATGGGCCTGGATGTCCTGATCGTAGGGCGGGGCGGCGGCGCGATCGAGGATCTGTGGGCGTTTAATGAGGAGGAGGTCGCGCGGGCGATCTTTGCCTGCAGGACGCCGGTGATTTCCGCGGTGGGACATGAGACGGATGTGACGATCGCCGATTATGCAGCGGATCTGCGCGCGCCTACGCCGTCTGCGGCGGCTGAGCTGGCGGTGTTTGACTACAGCCTTTTTGTGGAACAATTACAGGGGGCGGAAAGCCGGCTTTTTAAAGCGCTGTACCAGAGAAAGGAGCGGGCGTCGCAGCGCCTTTTGCAGTACGGGCTGCGTTTAAGGCTGTTCAGCCCCGGGAGGCGGCTCAATGAGAGGAGGCAGCGGCTGGCGGATATGGAAGGGGAGCTGGAACGCCTGATGAAGGGCAGGACAACTGAGGCCCGCCATCGTCTGGCCCTGCTTTCGGGCCGGCTGCACGGCTTGTCGCCCCTTGAGCGGATCCGCCGGGGCTTTGGCTTCCTGACAGACGGGGACGGGAAAAGGATTACCTCCGTGTCAGATGTAAACGCCGGGGACACGGTGCAAATCCAGGTGTCGGACGGGCGGATCACGGCAAAGGCGCAGGAGATTATCCGGGAAGACGCGCCGGGGACACAGCAGGAAGGGATCTTTTAATGAAATAACAGATGTCAGGCAAAAGGCGGCGCCAAAAAAGCGCGGGCGGCGGACGGAGGACTTTATATGGCAGACAAGGAAAGCGCAGGGCAGGAGCTCTCGATTGAGGAGGCGTTTGAAAAGCTCGAGGGGATTATCGGGGCTTTGGAGGACGGGGAGATATCCCTGGAGGACTCTTTTTCGTATTATGAGGCGGGCATGCGCCTTGTAAAACAGTGCGGAGAGAAGATTGACAGAGTGGAGAAGAAGATTCTGGTGCTTGAGGATTCGGAATCGGAAGGGTGAATACATTGAAAAAAGACCAGCTTTTACAGTATACAAGGGAAGTGGAGGAGACGGTGTACTCCTTCCTTCCGGAGGAAGCCGGCCCTCAGAAAACGATATTTGAGGCCATGAATTACAGTGTGAAGGCGGGAGGAAAGCGGATCCGCCCGCTCTTAATGCGGGAGGTTTACAGGCTGTTTGGCGGCAAGGGGGATGCGATTGAGCCGATGATGGCGGCGATTGAGATGATCCATACCTCATCCCTGATCCATGACGACCTGCCCTGCATGGATAATGACGAATACCGCCGGGGCAAAAAGACGACCTGGGCCGTTTACGGATATGATATGGCGGTCCTGGCCGGGGACGCGCTCCTAATGTATGCGGTTGAGACAGCGTCCAAAGCCTTTGACAAGACGGAGGATGCGAAGCGGGTGGGCGAGTGCATCCGCATCCTGTCAGAGCGGACAGGCATTTACGGCATGATCGGCGGGCAGACCGTGGATGTGGAGATGACAGGGCGGCCGCTTAAGAGAGAAACGCTGGATTTCATTTACCGGCTGAAGACGGGCGCGCTTTTGGAGGCTTCGATGCGGATCGGGGCCGTGATGGCCGGGGCGTCAGAAGAGGACTGCGAACGGGTGCGCGATATGGCGCTGGCCGTGGGGCTGGCCTTTCAGATTCAGGATGATATCCTGGATGTGACCAGCAGCCAGGAGGTGCTTGGAAAGCCGGTTTTGAGCGATGAGAAGAACAACAAGACCACATATGTGAGCCTGGAGGGGATCGGGAAAGCCAGGGAGGATGTGAAGGCGCTTTCAGAGAAGGCGATCCGTATCTTAAAGGAGCTTCCCGGGAGCAATGTATTTCTGGAGGATCTGATCCGGATGCTGGTATACAGGGAGAAATAGGGTTACTGTTCATATGCCGGCATGCGCGGGGCGTTTCCTGCGGGCGAAGGCCGCAAAAACAAAGCGGGGGACGGTTCAGGCTGCCTGGAGGGGGAAGCAATGCTGTTAGATCAATTGAATGGACCCGATGATGTGAAGGAACTGAATGATGAGGAGTTAAAGGAGCTGGCGGAGGATATCCGCCGTTTCCTGATTGAGAAGATCAGCCGTACAGGAGGGCATCTGGCCTCAAACCTGGGCGTGGTGGAGCTGACGCTTGCCCTCTACCGCGCTTTTGAGCTGCCAAAGGATAAGGTGATATGGGATGTGGGACATCAGTCGTACGTCCATAAGATTCTGAGCGGAAGAAGGGATTACTTTGACGGCCTGCGCCAGTACGGCGGCTTAAGCGGATTCCCGAAGCGCAAGGAAAGCCCGTACGACGCCTTTGACACAGGCCACAGCTCCACCTCTATCTCGGCCGGCCTTGGTATGGCGCAGGGAAGAGATCTCCTGGGAGAGGATTATTCGGTTATTTCCGTCATCGGGGACGGGGCGCTCACCGGAGGCATGGCCTATGAGGCGCTGAATAACGCGGGGCGCTTCAAACGGAATTTTATTATCATATTAAATGACAACAACATGTCCATTTCCGAAAATGTGGGCGGGATGTCAAAATATTTAAGCAATTTAAGGGCGGCCGAGGGGTATAATCATCTGAAGCAGAGCGTGGTGGGAACGCTGTCCAGAGTCCCGGTGATCGGCGACGAGCTGGTGGGAACCCTGCTCCGGACCAAGAACAGCATCAAGCAGCTTCTGGTTCCCGGCATGTGGTTTGAAAATATGGGCATCACCTATCTGGGGCCTGTGGACGGCCACGATATCCGGGGACTGACGCATATTTTTACGGAGGCCAAAAAAATCAACCACTCGGTTCTGATCCACGTCATGACCCAAAAGGGCAGGGGCTACCGGCCGGCGGAAAAGAACCCGTCCGCCTTCCACGGCGTCGAGCCCTTTGACATCGGGACAGGAAAGCCGCTTAACGAGAAGCGCTACCCGGGCTATACGGACGTATTTTCCAGGGAAATATGCCGTCTGGCCGGAGAGGATCCGCGGATTGTGGCGATCACGGCGGCCATGCCGGACGGGACGGGCTTAAAGAGATTTTCAAAGCTTTATCCGGATCGCTTCTTTGACGTGGGGATTGCGGAGGAGCATGCGGTCACGTCTGCGGCAGGCATGGCGGCGGCGGGGCTTAAGCCGGTGGTTGCCGTGTATTCGTCCTTCCTGCAGAGGGCCTATGACCAGATTGTGCATGATGTGTGCATCCAGAACCTTCCGGTGCTGTTCTGTGTGGACCGGGCCGGCCTGGTGGGCAGCGACGGGGAAACGCACCAGGGGATCTTTGACTTAAGCTTCCTGTCCTCGATCCCGAACATGACAGTCATGGCCCCCAAGAACCTGTGGGAGCTGCGGGAAATGCTGAATTTCGGGATCCGCCATGAGGGGCCGGCGGCGATCCGCTACCCCAGAGGGCAGGCATACAGGGGACTTAAAGAGTTCCTGGCCCCGGTGGAGTATCACAAGAGCGAGTTCCTTTACAAAGAGGAGAAGATCGCCCTCCTGGCTGTGGGGAGCATGGTCAGCACGGCGGAGCACATCCGCTTAAAGCTTAAGGCCCTGGGACATGCCTGCACGCTTGTCAACGGCCGCTTTATCAAGCCTGTGGATACGGATGTGGCGGACGAGCTGGCGGCGGATCACCGCTATGTGATCACGCTGGAGGAAAATGTGCTCCGCGGCGGCTACGGGGAGCGGATTACAGATTATGTGCAGAAACATTATCCGCAGATCCGCGTGTTGAATATCGCGCTTCCGGATGCGTATGTGGAGCATGGGAATGTGTCGCTTTTGAGGAGCGAGCTGGGGATTGACAGTGATTCTATATTGGAGAGGCTTAGGGGGGAGTTTGGAGATTTTTCCTGAAAGTTCCGCTCGGAGAAAAGCGCAGAGGCGCTAAGATCGAAAAGATCTTGAAAGAGGGCGGAGGTTAGCGTGAGAGAGCCGCCGGAGTCAGCTTCTGTATCCAACGGAACCCCGCTTCCGCCCGGAGAAAAGCGCAGCGGTACTAAGCTCGAAAAGACCTCGCTAAGCGCCGGCGGTTTTCTACGGGTTCCTTATGGATACAGAAGCCGCCTCCGGCGGCCCTCTTACATCCCCTTTAAAGGTATAACAGTGAATGTAAATCGTAACCACATATTTTACTGCCCGCACAAATCCGCGGCAGCATTATTGACATAGAAAGAGCGTATGATGAAAGAACGACTGGATGTGCTTTTAGTGAAAAAGGGCCTCGCGCCGTCGCGCGAAAAGGCCAGGGCGGTGATTATGTCCGGCATTGTGTATGTGGACGGCCGGAAAGAAGACAAGGCGGGTTCTGCCTTCGCGGAGACGGCCCGGTTTGAAGTGCGCGGAAGCGTGCTGCGCTATGTGAGCCGGGGCGGATTGAAGCTTGAAAAGGCGATGACTCATTTCGGCGTTCAGCCGGAGGGGAAGGTCTGCATGGACGTCGGGGCCTCGACAGGGGGCTTTACGGACTGCATGCTGCAGAACGGAGCGGTAAAGGTCTACAGTGTGGACGTGGGCCGCGGACAGCTTGCCTGGAAGCTGCGCAGCGATCCGAGGGTGGTCTGCATGGAGAAGACGAATATCCGCTATGTGACGCCGGAGGATATCGGGGAGGCGGTGGATCTTGCCTCTATTGATGTGTCTTTTATTTCCCTGACAAAGGTTTTGGGGCCGGTGAAGGAGATTTTAAAGGCAGGGGGCTTTGTCGTGGCTCTGATTAAGCCGCAGTTTGAGGCAGGACGGGAGAAGGTCGGGAAAAAGGGCGTGGTGAGGGAGAAAAGCACGCACCTGGAGGTGATCCGGAAGGTGATCGCCTATGCGCAGGAGATAGGGTTCCTTGTCCGCAATCTGGAATTTTCTCCGATCAAGGGGCCGGAGGGAAATATCGAGTATCTGCTGCTGCTGGAAAAGC
Source organism: Otoolea muris (assembly GCF_943193115.1). NCBI lineage: Bacteria > Bacillati > Bacillota > Clostridia > Lachnospirales > Lachnospiraceae > Otoolea > Otoolea muris. The sequence continues at coordinate 49,884 of NZ_CALPCY010000003.1, read as the reverse complement.
CGCTTGGCGGAGCGGGCGAGCATTTGGAGCTGTCCGGAAATGACGGGAAGGATGCGGTATGCGGGGCGTCCGGAAACGGTGGGGAGAATGCCGTATGCAGCCAGGCAGGCGGGCCGGGAGCGGCGTTTCTGGCCGAAGATGTGGTGGAGGCGGCGCACCGGGAGCTGGATAAGGCATAGAAGGTAAAGTGATTGGGCGCGGCGCAGGCGGCCCGGACGGCTTGCGGCGCGCATTGTGAAAGAGGCAGGACAAGGCGGGGCATGTCATGGAGCGCTTTTATTTGATTGTGAATGAGGAAAAGGAGGAGGCGAGGCGGGCCGCGGCCCTGGTTGCGGAATATCTTCTGCACCGCGGGTGCGACTGCCTGCGCTGGGGGCTTCGCCGCGGGGAGGAGCCGGGACGGCGTTTCCGGCAGCGGTACCGCTACACGGATGTGGCGCGTATCCCCCCGGAGACGGAGTGCGCGATCGTTCTGGGCGGGGACGGGACGCTGATTCAGGCGGCTAGGGATGTGGCCGGGCGCGGGCTTCCTCTGTTTGGGGTAAATATGGGACATCTGGGCTATCTGACCCAGGTGAGCAGGCATGAGGAGATGATACCGGCCCTGCAGGCATTGATCGAGGATCGGTACAGCCTGGAGACGCGCATGATGCTGGACGGGCAGATCGTCTCGGACGGCCGGGTGATCGCCCGCGATATTGCCTTAAATGATATGATTTTAGGGCGGAGCGGCCTTTATACGCTCAAATTTCAGCTCTATGTCAACGGGCAGCTTTTGAATGATTATTCGGCGGACGGGATGATTGTGGCTACGCCCACCGGCTCTACGGCCTATAATCTGTCTGCCGGAGGCCCCATCGCGGTTCCGGACGCGAGGCTTTTGATTCTGACGCCGATCTGCCCCCATACGCTGAATTCCAGAAGCTTTGTCCTGTCCGCGGACAGCGAGATCGCGCTCTGTATCGGCGGGGATCAGGAGGTGGAGCAGTTTGTGAGCTTTGACGGGGATACGGCCGTGCCGTTAAAGAGGGGGGATCGCATTGAGATCCGGCGCTCGGAGGTTGAGACGACGCTTGTGCAGCTTACGAAGCTGTCATTTATGGACAATATCCGGAATAAGATGAGGCAGATTTAACGTAACCGTTTTGACAGGTCTGCGCGTTCACCGGACAGGTTACAAAAGGCGGATGTACGAATACAGCATTGTATTAATTCGCGAGTAAACAGCATCCGCAAATTAATGCAACGCTGTATTAGCAGGATTGAGGGATGTAGAAAATGAAACTGGAACGACACAGCAAGATTGTGGAATTGATTGGGAGATATGAGATAGAGACACAGGAGGAGCTCTCGGAGTATCTGCACAGAGAGGGCTATAATGTGACGCAGGCCACGGTATCGCGCGATATCCGGGAGCTGAAGCTCTCGAAGATCCAGACGGACAGCGGCCGCCAGAAGTACGCGGTGTTTCACCCGCAGACCGCCTTTAATGACAAATATATCCGGATCCTGCAGGACAGCTTTCTTTCCATGGATATGGCGCAGAATATTCTGGTGCTCAAGACGGTTTCCGGTATGGCGATGGCGCTGGCCGCCGCCCTGGACGCCCTGCGCTTTCCGGAGGTCGTGGGCTGCATCGCGGGGGACGATACGGTGATGTGCGCGGTCCGGACGGTGGACGATACGATTATTCTGATGGACAAGCTGAAAAAGCTTCTGGAAGGGTGAGAGGTTCTGAGCGCTGTCCGGCATGCCCCGGCGGCGCGCGGCGGACGGTTAGAAACGCTATAATGTAGGAGACGGGAATGCTGTATCATTTATATGTAAAGAATCTGGCCCTGATCGATTCCGCGGAGGTGGAATTTGACGAGGGGCTTAATATATTGACAGGAGAGACGGGAGCGGGCAAATCGGTGATCATCGGTTCCGTGAATGTGGCCCTGGGGGCCAAGGCGTCAAAGGATCTGATCCGCCAGGGCTGCGAGAGCGCCTATGTGGAGCTGATTTTTCAGGTAAGGGATGAGAAGAAGAGGCGGGAGCTTAAGGCGCTGGATATCCACCCGGACGCGGACGGGATGGTGATCGTTTCCAAGAAGATCATGCCGTCCCGGAGCGTGGGCCGGATCAATGACGAGTCGGTGACAGCCGCCAGGCTGCGGGCGATAACGGGCCTTCTTATCGATATCCACGGGCAGCACGAGCATCAGTCGCTTTTGTACCATTCCAGGCATCTGGAGATCCTGGATGAGTACGGGCGGGCGCGGACCGCGGGATTAAAGGAAGAGATTGCGGAGCGGTTTAAGGCGTATGCGGATCTGAAAAAGAGGCTGGAGTCGTTTGAGACGGATCAGGATAAGCGCGCGCGCGAGGCGGATTTCTGCAGGTTCGAGATTGAGGAGATTGAAAGCGCGGATTTAAAGCCGGGCGAGGAGGAGGAGTGCCAGGCCGCATACCGCCGTTTTTCCAATGCCAGGCGGATCACGGAGAGCCTTTCCGAGGCGTACGGCGCGGTGGGCAGCGACGGGATCTCACGGGCGCTGAAGGCGGTGGAGGAGGCGGCGCAGTATGATGAGGGACTGTCCGGCATCCGCGACGAGCTCTACGATGCAGAGGCGCTTTTAGGGGATCTGTCGCGGGATATTTCCGCTTATCTGGAGGATATGACCTTTGATGAGGAGGCGTTTTCGCAGACCGAGGAGCGTTTAAATCTGATCCGCGGCCTGGAAAATAAGTACGGGAAAACGATTGAGGATGTTCTGAAAAGCCTGGAGGAGAAGAAAGAGCGGCTTTCGGAGCTTGAAAATTACGACGTGCTGCTTTCGCAGACCAAGGAGCGCCTTTCTGAGGCGGAGGGGGAGCTTTTAAGGCTTTCAGAAGAGCTCTCCGCGGCGCGCCGGGAGGTGGCCGGGGAGCTGACGGCGAAGATTGAGGAAGGGCTGAAGGAGCTCAATTTCCTTGACGTTGCGTTTTCCATGGAATTCCGCAGGCTGGATCATTACACCGCGGGCGGCGTGGACGAGGCGGAGTTTATGATATCCACGAATCCGGGCGAGCCGGTGAGGCCCCTGGGGCAGGTGGCGTCCGGCGGAGAGCTTTCGCGTATCATGCTGGCGATCAAGACGGTTCTGGCGGAGACGGACGATATACCGACCCTGATTTTTGACGAGATTGACACCGGGATCAGCGGGCGGACGGCCCAGATGGTGTCTGAAAAGCTGCGCCTGATCGCAGAGCGCCATCAGGTTATCTGCATCACTCATCTGCCGCAGATCGCGGCCATGGCGGACCGCCATTTTGAGATACGCAAGGAAGTCTCAGAGGGGCGGACCACGACCTTTATCCGGCGGCTTGCGGACAATGAGGCCACGGAGGAGCTGGCGCGTCTTCTGGGCGGCGCGAAGATCACGGCGGCGGTGCGAAAAAACGCAAAGGAGATGAAAGCGCTTGCAAAGGGAAGAGGAGAAGGAAAGGGACGCGCGGGTGGCGCCGGACTTAAGTGATCCGGGCTTAAACCGTTACATGCGGGTTTACCGGTATTACAAGGAGCTGATCCTCACGGGAAAGCTCGCGCCGGGGGCCAGGATAGCGTCGATCCGGCGCTGCGCAAAGCAGCTTCAGCTCTCGCGGACCACGGTGGAGACTGCCTATATGCTCCTGGCCGCGGAGGGCTATATTGTCTCAAGGCCGCAGAGCGGCTACTATGTAACAGAGTTTTTTTCAGGTAAAGACGGGGGGCAAAAGAAGACGGAGAAGGAAACGGAAAAAGAGAAGGCGGACAATGCTGTGATCCGATATGACTTTGCCTCGTCACGGGTAGACAGGGACAGCTTCCAGTTTGACATTTGGAGGCGGTATATAAAAAGCGCGCTCCGCCAGGATGAACGGCTCTTATCCTACGGTGAGCCGCAGGGAGAGCGGGAACTGAGGGAGGCGCTGTGCAGCTATCTGGAGCGCCGGCGGAATGTGATCTGCCGGCCGGATCAGATCGTGGTAGGCGCCGGTATCCAGAGCCTGCTCCATATCCTGTGCCCTTTGATACGGGAGCGGGAGCGGGCCGCGTTTTATAATTTTGGTTTTCAGCAGGGAAAAAGAATCTTTGAGGATTTCGGCTTTGTGACGGAAGATGTGCGCGAGGCGTGGAAGCGGGGCGGGCTCGCTGAGGGAAGCGTGTGCTATGTCACGCCGTCCCAGATGAGGGTATGGGGCGAGGTTATGCCCATGGCGGAGCGGATATCCCTGATCCGGGAGGCTTTTGATAAGGATATTCTCATTCTGGAGGATGATTACGACAGCGAGTTTTGCTATTACAGCCGTCAAACGCCGTCCCTGCAGGGGCTGGCAGGAGGGAGGAACACAGTGTATCTGGGGACGTTTTCACGCCTGCTCCTGCCGTCTATACGCATGAGCTTCATGGCGCTTCCGGACAGCCTTCTGCCGCTCTATAAGGAGAGGGGCAGATGCTATAACCAGACTGCGTCCAAAACCGAGCAGATCGCGCTTTGTCAGTTTATCCGGGACGGACGCCTGGAGAGCCAGTTGCGCAAGGCCAGAAAGCTTTACGCCGCAAAGGCAAAGCGCCTGTGCACGGCGATCGGAGAGGTTTTCGGGGATCAGGCAAGGGCCTGCCCGGGCGAGGCGGGATTTCTTGTGCTGATGGAGGTCAAAAGCGGGCGCCCTGCGTATGAGCTTTCTCAGGACGCGGCGGCGGCGGGCGTGGCGGTGCGGCCCGTGGAACGGGAGGGGGCGCTGCCGGGCCTTCTTTTGTCCTGCGCCTCGGTAAGCGCCGAGCGCTATGAGGAGGCGCTGACAGCGCTTTATCAAGGCATTTTTAATAGCTCAGACGGGGGGAAGACAGGCGGAGCTCCTGTGCGCTGATACTGCCATGCGCCCGTGCAGGCGGAGGTTTAAAAGCCTTTTCTGTCATTGCTGGCCGCCTGTTTTTTCCATATAGGGAAGGCGGTTCCGGAACAGGCGTTTTTTCAGCTCTTTTAAGCTGAAGGGGATCAGGGGATAAATGTAGCTTTTCCCTGCAATGGTTTTGTTGAATATCAGCGCGGACAGGCTGATGGCCGTTCCGATGGCAAAGCCCCACGCATTCAGGAAATGAGTCAGCAGGAGGATCATGACGCGCAGGAATTTCAGCGCAAAGCCCAGCTCAAAGCTGGTCTGGGAATAGCCGGCAATGGTGACAAAGGCCATATAGAGCATGGTTTCACTGTTGAACCACCCTGATTTGACGGAATATTCCCCCAGCACGATACCTGCGATCACGCTTAAGGGCGTGGTCAGCATACTGGGCGTGTTGACTGCGGCCAGGCGCAGCCCGTCGATAGCGAATTCCAGGATCAGGAGCTGGAATATAAGGGCCACATGGATCTCGTCCGTTACCTGGATAAAGGACAGCCAGTCCGGGATCCAGCCCGGGTTCTGCATCAGCAGAAGCCAGATGGGCGTCAGGAACAGGGTCAGGAAAAAGATAACCATGCGCGACAGCCGTAAATAGGTGCCGGTCATGGGCGGGAAATAGTAGTCGTCCGCTTCCTCGATGATGTCAAAGATCGAGGAGGGGAGGATCATGGCGGCAGGCGAGTTGTCAACCAGGATAACGATATTTCCCTCCAGGACCGAGGCCGCCGCTGTGTCGGGCCGCTCGGAAAAGCGGAATTTCGGAAACGGGTTGTACCATTTGTGCGGATAGATGCACTCCGCCAGGCTTTCCTGGTTCATGGTCAGGGCGTCCACATGGAGGCGGCTTAAACGTCCCTTGATCTTTGATAGGAGATCCGTATCCACACGGCCGTCCATATAGCAGATGGCGATATCCGTGTGCGAGCTCTCGCCGACGCCCATGATTTCCATACGCATTCTGGGATCGCGGATACGGCGGCGGATGAGGGCTGTGTTAAAGACCAGGGTTTCCACAAATCCGTCGCGGGAGCCGCGCAGCACCTTGTCCTTTTCAGGCTCGCCGACGCCCCTGGCCGGGTAGGTGCGGCAGTCAATGGTAAAACAGCGGTCATAGCCGTCCACCAGCATACAGGGAACGCCGGCCAGGAGCTGGGTGATCACCACATCGGAATCTGTTTCCATGCCGACCTCGCCGTAGGGGAGGTACAGCTTGGAGAATTCGTGCGCGTCCTGCGGCATGGCGTCCGCTTTGACGCTTACAAAAGCCTGCATCAGGCGCAGCAGCGTATCGTCCTTTGTAAAGCCGTCAATGAAGTACAGGCAGGCATTCCTCCCGCCCACGGAAATGACGCGGTAGACGACGTCAAAATTTATGTCGGGCTGGAGGACCTGGGAGAAATACTGCATATTGGCATCCAGTTGCGTTGAGATTTTCATGTAATGGCTCCTCTCAGATTACAGTATCGCGGGAAGCATGCGCATTCCCGGGATCATAGAAAGTATGCGCGGATCTGGCGGAAAATATGAATGTATAAAACAGGATAAAGGAAATATAATGGTTATTGTTATGAAGATGTGCGGGTAGTTGTTTGTCATGGCTGGGACGCCGGAGGCAGTTTCTAAAGAATTATGCATAAAATATAAATATATGCGGACAGAAAATGAAAAATATGTCAAATATGACGAAAAAATAATTGACAACAGCAGCTTAAAATGGTATATTTACATAAGCAATAAACTATTTTAATGTAACGGTTTTGAACGTGACCGGGGGAGCTGCTTTCTGTGGGGGAAAGGCGGCTCCTTTTCATTTCAGGAGGATTTGATGAATATTTTAGACAAGGCAGAGAAGATGTACAAGAAAAAGGGCGTCCGCAATGTGGTGACATGCGCGGCGGTGATCGTGTCCGCGTTGCTGCAGTCTTTTGTCATACAAACATTTATACGGCCGGCTGAACTTCTGTCGGGCGGCTTTACGGGGATCGCGATCCTGGTCGATATGGCGGCGTCGAAATTTGGGATGAGTTTTCCGACTTCCCTGGGTATGCTGGTGTTTAACCTTCCGGTGGCGGCGCTCTGCAGCCGGAGCATAAGCAAACGTTTTACGGCGTTTTCTCTTCTTCAGGTGTGTACGTCGAGTATATTTCTCCAGATTTTCCATTTTTCGCCGCTGTTTGACGACGTGGTGCTGAATGTGGTATTCGGGGGCTTTTTGCTCGGCATTTCGATCGTTGTGGCGCTTAAGGGGAATGCGTCCACGGGCGGAACGGATTTTATTGCTCTCTATGTGTCAAATAAGACAGGACGATCGATATGGGGAGAAGTATTTGTCGGGAACTGCGTGCTGTTCTGCATATTCGGGATGGCGTTTGGCTGGCTGAATGCGGCGTACTCGATTCTGTTCCAGTTTATCAGCACCAAGACGATCTCGACCTTCCATCACCGCTATGACCGTGTGACGCTGCAGGTGACGACGCTGAAGGGCGACGAGATCATGAAGGAGTATGTGAGCGCCTTCCGCCACGGGATTTCTGCCCTGGACGCTATCGGCGGGTACAGCAGGAAAAAGATGTTTGTGCTGCACACCGTGATTTCCTCATATGAGCTGGACGATGTAATCCGCCTGATGCGGGAGGTGGATCCGCATGTGATTATCAATGTGTTTAAGACGGATCAGTTTTTTGGAAGCTTTTACCGCGCGCCGATGGATTAGAGGAAAGACAGATGCGGGCGTAGCGTATAGGGGTTACGCAGGAACATAAACTAAGGAGGATGGGGACGCATGGGAGGCAGACATGAATTTGACAGGACAAGGCTGATGCTCGGGGACGCCGTGATGGAGCGGCTGTGGAGAAGCTCGGTTGCCGTATTCGGAATCGGGGGAGTGGGTTCCCACTGTGCGCAGGCTCTGGCCAGAAGCGGGGTGGGGAGGCTGATTCTGGTTGACGGCGACAGCGTGTCCGAGACCAATCTGAACCGCCAGTGCGTGGCGTGGAGATCCACGATCGGGCAGAAAAAGACCGCGGTCATGGAGCGCATGATCCGGGAGATCTGTCCGGATATACGGGTTCAGGCATTTGAGACGTTTGTGCTGCCGGATAATCTGGAGGCGCTGTTTGAGCAGGCGGGGCAGGTGGATTATATCGTGGACGCCATTGATACAGTGGCCTCCAAGCTGGCCCTGGCGGTTTATGCAGGGGAGCACGAGATCCCTCTTATCTCATCCATGGGAACGGGAAATAAGCTGCATCCGGAACGCTTCCGGATAGCCGATATCTCGGAGACGTCGGTGTGCCCTTTGTGCCGGGTGATGCGGCGGGAATTGAAGAAGAGGGGGATACTGCATTTAAAAGTGGTATTCTCGGACGAGACGCCGCGGACGCCGGATCCGGAGATGGAGGCGCGCTTTATCGCAGAGGAGAGCAAGAAAGGCAGCGCCCGCCGCCATGTGCCGGGCAGCGTGGCGTTTGCGCCCCCGGCGGCGGGGCTTATTATGGCTGGAGAGGTAGTGAGAGGGGTGGGCGGGGTGTGAGATGGGGCATTGCCTTCTTTCTATGCGCCTTTTTGATTGCAATTTCCCAGAAAGTTACAATACTGATAGAAAGCTCCGCATCGTCCCATTCCATAGTTTCTGCTGCGGTAATTGCTCATCCGGCAAAAATTTTATCGCATTCATGGCTTGGCGTTTTAATGTCATGATAAATATCTCCTGTTTTCCATCATGTAATGATGTGCCAGCCCCTCGTTTACAGCATGATTCCTAAATCATGCAATCTCAGTCATACATGCTCTCCATCTCCCATTTCCTCACCTGTCCTGTCGCGGCGTCGATTTCAAATTCGTATTCCATGGTTCCGTGGAAGAATTTGCCCTCATATATCATGCGCCCGTCCTCATAATCCGTTTCCACCTCTCCCCATGCCACGTCGGAGAGATTTAAGCCGGCCTGTTTTACGGCGATCGCTTTGGCGGCTTCTATGCCGGATACGGCGCCCGTCTGCTGCGAAGCGCCGTCTGCCGCGTTCTGGGAGAGGGATTTTTTTATGTCATATTCCCAGCCGGTGATCTCGCCTGTGTTCCCATTTACCTCATATTTATATTCTTTGTAATCAGCAGTGCAGAAATCAATGTCGTACACGGTTCTGCCATGCTCGTATTCATTTTCAAGTTTTACAAAGGTCACATTCTCCGCTTTCTGTCCGGCGTGCTCCAGGCAGAGCTCCTTTGCCCGGTCGAGGCTTACGGGTGCAGAGTTATTCCGGGACGCGGCGGGGGCCTTGGCCTCATACTCAACGCTCAGAATCATGCCGTCCGCCGCATTGATTTCGTAATCATATTCTTTGTAGTCCGCGGTCAGGAACTTCACATCATAGACCATCCAGCCGTCGTCAGAGCCGCTCAGGGAGCGGATGTAGGTTACCTGCTCAGAGGTGCGGCCCGCGTGTTCCAGAGCAATGGATTTGGCCTTGTCTTCTGTGATCTGCGCTGCGAATGCGTTCATGGCCATCACCGCCGCCAAAGCGCCTGCCGCCAGTCCGGTTCCTGCTGCTGCGAATCGTTTTTTCATATCGTTTCCCTCCATAAATAAGATATATTTATACTATGCAGCCTTTCGCCGCGCCGCCCGGCATACCGTCTGCGTAACGGTCCAGATAATCTGGACTGTCTTGCAGCCGCATTCCGGCCGGGTGCACACGAAGGGCTGTTATTTACCGGATTTCCATGCCGATGTACCTATCATACATGATAATAATTAAAAATTCATGAAAATTATATTACTGCAAAATAAATTTTTTGCAGGAGGATATAAGATTGATAAAATGAATGCTCTGGCTGATATTCGGCATTTTCCGGCGTATAATGCTGCCAACTGCCGGCGGACAGAGAGTACAGTGAAGTATACAGAAAATAGAACCGGGAAGTTTGCGTTAAAGCAAAATTTGATGGTGGATTTATCACTGAAATGGAGTATAATGAATTTAGAAGCATCGTTTCGGCGGCTGAATATGTTTTTTCATGTCCGGCTTTATCGAATGAAGGTGTTGCAATATTTTAATTCAATATAGAAAAAAGTGAAAGGACAGGCTAAGCAATGATAAGAGATGGTTTTATCCGCGTTGCGGCGTCAACGCCGGAGGTACGGGTAGCGGACGTGGAATTTAACAGGGAGCAAATCTGCAAAGGGATTGAGGAGGCTAAGGCGCAGGGAGCGGCTGTCCTGGTATTTCCGGAGCTGGCGCTGACAGGCTATACGTGCGGCGAGCTGTTTATGCAGAAGCCCCTGCTCTCCAAAGTGAGGGGCGAGCTTGAAAAGCTGATTGATTTCACAAAGGGCAGCGATATGCTGATCTTTGCCGGCCTTCCGTGGGAGTATAATCATAAGCTCTACAACACGGCGGCGGCCATCCAGAACGGCCGGCTTCTGGGCCTGATACCAAAGCGCTGGCTGCCGAATTATTCTGAATTTTACGAGCTCCGGTATTTTAATCCGGGCTGGGAGGATGTGATATACGTCCCGTGGGAGGACGGACAGGTCCCGATGGGGAGCCGCCTTCTGTTTCGGTGCGCGGATATGGATAATTTTGTGGTGGGCGCGGAGATCTGCGAGGATGTGTGGGTCTTAAATCCCCCCAGCATCGCCCATGCGTCGGCAGGCGCTACGGTGATTGTAAACTGCTCGGCGAGCGACGAGGCCACGGGAAAAAGCGATTACAGGAGGAGCCTTATAAGCGGCCAGTCGGCCAGGCTGTTATGCGCGTATGTGTACGCAAATGCAGGCGAGGGGGAATCCACGCAGGATCTGGTATTCGGCGGCCAGAACATGATTGCGGAAAACGGCGCGGTGCTGGCGGAATCGGCGCGCTTTGCGAACGGGACTATCTATGCCGATGTGGATCTGGAGCGGCTGGAGTGTGAGCGCCGCCGCATGACTACCTACCAGACCGAGGGAAGGGAGCGCTATACCTTCGTTGACTTTTCCATGGCTTTCGGGGAGCAGGAATTAAGGCGGAAGATCGATCCGTCCCCGTTTGTGCCCCACGACGAGGAGGGGAGAAACAGACGGTGCGAGGAGATCCTGTCGATTCAGGCCATGGGACTGAAAAAACGGTTAAAGCACACAAATTGTAAATGCGCCGTGGTCGGCATTTCCGGGGGACTTGATTCCACGCTGGCGCTCCTTGTGTCAGTGCGCGCCTTTGATCTCCTGGGCCTTCCGAGAAAGGATATTATCGCAGTGACCATGCCGTGCTTTGGCACCACAGACAGGACGTACCACAACGCCTGCCTGATGGCGGAAAAGCTGGGAGTTTCTCTCATGGAGGTGGACATCAAAGAAGCTGTAACCGTCCATTTCCGCGATATCGCGCAGGATCCGGCAAAGCATGACGTGACATATGAAAATTCACAGGCCAGGGAGCGGACCCAGGTTTTGATGGATACCGCCAACCAGCGCGGCGGCATGGTGATCGGAACCGGGGACATGTCCGAGCTGGCGCTGGGCTGGGCCACGTACAATGGGGATCACATGTCCATGTACGGGGTAAACGCTTCCGTCCCCAAGACGCTGGTTCGCCATCTCGTGCGCTATTTTGCCGACACCTGCGGGGAAAAGGCGCTTTCTGAGGTGCTGCTGGACGTGCTCGACACGCCGGTAAGCCCGGAGCTTCTGCCGCCGGAAGACGGGAAAATCGCCCAGAAGACCGAGGATCTGGTGGGTCCCTATGAGCTGCATGATTTCTTCCTCTACTATATCCTGCGTTTCGGCTACCATCCGGGTAAGATTTACCGTCTGGCGAAAAGGGCTTTTGAGGGGGCGTATGCGGATGAGACGATTTTAAAATGGCTCAGGGTATTTTACCGCCGCTTCTTCAGCCAGCAGTTTAAGCGCTCCTGCCTGCCCGACGGCCCCAAGGTGGGATCTGCCGCCGTATCCCCGCGGGGCGATCTGCGGATGCCGAGCGACGCCTGCGGCAGGCTGTGGCTGGAGGAGCTGGAGCAGATGTGAGGAGCTCCCTGTGCTGAAATGCCGTAACAGTTCAGATGCCAATGGCGGGATGGCGTTTATCGTGGGGAGGCCGCCAGCGCTGGCTATGTTATCCCGGGCCTGGAAGTAATCTCATCCCGCCGATCAATGTATAGAAGGATGGAAAAAGAGATATGATAACAAGTACAGGAAATAACCGCATCCGGGCCGTATCCGCCCTGGTAAAAAAAGCAAAAGCCAGGCGGGAGCAGAAGCTTTTCATAGCAGAGGGCCCCAAGCTCTTTTCAGAGCTCCCGAGGACGCATCTCAGGGAGACATACGTATCCGAGAGCTTTCTGAAATTGCGCGCAGAGCGCGCAGACGCGCTTTTAAAGGGTTGCAGCTATGAGATCGTCTCGGATGAAGTCATGCGCTATCTGTCCGACACCCAGACGCCTCAGGGAATCCTGGCCGTTGCAGAGCAGTTCTCCTATACGCTGTCAGACTTAACGGCAGAGCCGGCGCACCTCCTAATCCTGGAAACGCTGCAGGATCCCGGAAACCTTGGAACCCTCATCCGCGCGGCAGAGGGCGCCGGCGCGACCGGGATCGTGATGAACACGGAAACCGCTGATATCTACAACCCCAAGGTCATCCGCTCCGCCATGGGCTCCGTCTTCCGCATGCCGTTCGTATATGTAAAGGATTTAAGGGAAACCCTCCTGACGCTCAAAAAGTCAGGAATCTGCCTGTATGCGGCGCATCTAAAGGGATCCGCCGCATATGACAGCGCGGATTATACAAAGAGCGCGGGCTTCCTGATCGGAAATGAGGCGGGCGGCCTGACAGATGAGACAGCCGCCCTGGCCGATAAGGCTGTGCGGATACCGATGGAGGGGCGGGTAGAGTCTTTGAATGCCGCGGTGGCGGCTTCGGTGCTGATGTTCGAGGCGGCGAGGCAGAGAAGGAGCGGGAGCGGGGTTCCGTTGAATATAGTGCCTGTCTCTGGCCCCTGCCGCGATAACATATAGCCTGCAACACCGCCCCTTAGTCTATAATGCCGCCAGTCCCAACCGCCAATCACAATCTGTCAGAAAAACTTAAGAATGAAATTTCCTTCCAAATGTTGATTAATGTCTGAAAATATCATATAATGATACAAAAGAACATTTCCATATCGCATATGGAAGGGAGAGATAAGTATGGCATGGAAGATCTGGATTGCAGTTTTTGTGGTTCTGATCGTGATTGAGGCGGCTACCATGGCTCTTACGACCATCTGGTTTGCAGGCGGGGCGCTGGCCGCGTTTGCGCTGTCGCTGATGGACGTGGGGAAAAACGGCCAGCTTGCCGTGTTTTTTCTGGTGTCCTGCGCGCTTTTATTTTTTACCAGGCCATTTGTGATCAGACACGTCAACCGGAATACGGTAAAGACAAACGTGGAGGATCTGGTGGGGAAAAAAGCGAGGATCACATCAGATGTGGATAATGACTTATCTGCCGGCACTGCTGTGGTGGGAGGCCAGGAGTGGTCAGCGCGGTCCGCAGACGGGACGCCGATCAGGAGCGGCGAGATGGTAAGGATCGAGTCCGTGTCCGGAGTGAAGCTGATGGTCAGGAAAATGGAGGAGATTTAGAATGGGAACCTTTTTAGCTTTTGTTATTCTTGTCGTGATTGCACTGCTGGTGCTTGCTTCCTGTATCAGGATTGTGCCGCAGGCGCAGGCTCTGGTTATGGAGCGTCTGGGGGCGTATATGGACACATGGTCCGTGGGCGTGCATTTCAAGGCCCCGTTTATTGACCGCGTGGCCAAGCGCGTGGTATTGAAGGAGCAGGTGGTGGATTTCGCGCCGCAGCCGGTTATCACCAAGGACAATGTGACGATGAAGATTGATACGGTCGTATTTTTTCAGATTACGGATCCGAAGCTGTTTGCGTATGGCGTGGAAAACCCGATCATGGCGATTGAAAACCTGACCGCTACCACGCTGCGCAATATTATCGGCGATCTGGAGCTTGACCAGACGCTGACCTCCAGGGAGACGATCAATACCAAGATGCGCTCCGCCCTGGATGTGGCCACGGACCCGTGGGGCATTAAGGTAAACCGCGTGGAGCTTAAGAATATCATTCCTCCGGCAGCCATCCAGGACGCGATGGAAAAGCAGATGAAGGCCGAGCGCGAGCGCCGGGAGGCGATCCTGAAGGCCGAGGGTGAGAAGAAATCCACGATTCTGGTAGCAGAGGGAAAGAAAGAGTCCGCGATCCTTGAGGCGGAGGCGGAGAAGGAGGCGGCGATCCTGCGCGCGGAGGCGGAGAAGGAGAAGATGATCCGTGAGGCAGAGGGCCGTGCGGAGGCGATCATGAAGGTGCAGCAGGCCAATGCAGACGGCATCCGCTTTATCAAAGAGGCCGGGGCCGATGAAGCCGTGCTCCGGTTAAAGAGCCTGGAAGCTTTTGCACAGGCGGCGGACGGCAAGGCGACGAAGATCATCATCCCGTCCGATATCCAGGGGATTGCGGGACTGGTAAAAAGTATTGCCGAAGTAGGCGCAAAGAATTAACGAGTGAGAGGAAACCGGATTGCTCCAGCCAGGGGACACAGGCTGGAGCAATCCGGTTTTTTTGCGCGGGGCCGCGCGGCGGAATATGCCGTTGACATGTAACTGTTATCAATGAAAGCGAAACAGGATGGTAAGCTATGGAAGATGAGTTAAAAGACAGGAAAAAGAAGAATCCCTGCCGTCTGGTTGAGAGCATCCGGTCAGGGCCGGAGTCTGTGCGCATTCCCCGCGATCGGGAGTACGGCGTGGTGCTGGAGGGCGGAGGCGCGAAAGGGGCGTTTCAGATCGGGGCCTGGCGCGCGCTTTCCGAGGCCGGAATCCGCATCAGGGGGATTTCGGGGGTTTCGGTCGGGGCGTTAAACGGGGCCCTTATGTGTATGGACGACTTAGACCTGGCGGAAAAACTGTGGGGCACGCTTGGTTACTCCCAGATCCTTGGCCGTGAGCCGGAATCCGGAAGTCTGAAAGAAACAGCCGGGGAATTCAGACGGCTTTTCAGAGAGCGCGGAATCGACACCGCCCCTTTAAAGCGCTTAATCCGTGAAACCATTGACGAACAAAAAATCCGCACATCGCCCAGGGAGCTTTTCGTCACCACTTTTTCCCTAAGCGACATGGAGCTCATGAAAAAGGATGTCAAAACCATGCCGGAAGGAGAGATCGCTGATATCCTGATGGCCAGCGCCTATTTCCCGGCATTTAAACAGGAGCGCCTGGGCGGCAAATTTTACATGGACGGAGGCGGATTCAACAATGTCCCCGCCGACGTCCTCCTTGAACGCGGCTACAAAGACATCATCATCATCCGCATCTACGGTCCCGGCCTGGACAGCGAAAAACGCCTGAAAATCCCGGAAGGAACCGCCATATACCACATCGCCCCAAGAGAAGACTTAGGCGGCGTCCTTGAATTCGGCCGAAAACGGATCCGCAAAAGCCTGGCCCTCGGCTACCTGGAAGGCTGCCGCCTCCTGTACGGCCTTTCCGGCCGCCGCTACTACATCCAGGCCCCCCACAGCGAAGCGTACTATTTTGACCGCATGATGACAGAGCTCGACTTCTACAAAAGCAGCCTTGAATCCATCCTGGAGCCGGACGCCGCCGCCTCCATAACCCGGTACCGCTTCTGCACAGAAACCCTGTTCCCCAGACTCGCCCTGCGCCTGGGCCTTGCGCAGGGCTGGGATTACCGCGCTCTCTATATAGCCCTCCTCGAAGATCTGGCAGCGACGGCCGGTATACTGCGCTACCATATATATGCAGACAGCGAACTGTCCCTTGAAGTAAAACGCTCCCTGCAAAAAAGCGCCGCCGCGCCGTTTATCCGCCGCCTTGTGTCGGAATAAACGCTTGTCCGGTTTGCGATCCCGATCCCGGCCAGCCGGAAACGTAGCCAGCGGCAGGTTCTATATCCATAAGGAACCCGTAGAAAACCGCCGGCGCTTAGCGAGGTCTCTTCGAGCTTAGCGTCCGCTGCGTTTTTCTCCGGGCGGAAGAGGGGATCCGTTGGATATAGAACCTGCCGCTGGCGGCCCCCTCACGTCCGTCATTTAGGCCCAAACAATATCCCCGCTCCCAAGCGCGCCATATAAAATAACGATTCTTTTGACAAACCCCGCACTTTTATGTAAAATGAAGGAGAACTATAAGGAGAGAATGATAACTATGTTGCAGGAAAAAAGAAGAGGCGGCAGAAATTCCCGCGTTGCGCTGGACATATTTCACATCGCAACAGGCGTAATCATGGTCATTTTTGCCGTTCTGGCATTTTTAAATCCGGAGGAAAACCGTATTTTGTTCCCGGCCATTTTTCTACTGGCGGCGATTCTGAATGTGGTCAACGGATATGACTGTTTCAGGGAAAACCGCAGAAACGGGAAAAAGAGAATGGCCGGGATTGCCCTGATGGCGGTAGGGATTGCGTTGTTCCTGCTGTGCGTTTTGAGCTCGCTTACGATATGGTGGGGGTGATTTGCAATGAAGACAAAGGTGCTTCGGATGTTAAAGGAAGCGGACGGTTATCTGTCCGGACAGGAGCTGTGCGGGCGGCTGCATGTTTCGCGCACCGCGGTTTGGAAGGTGGTAAAGCAGCTTGAGGAAGAGGGGTATGAGATCGAGGCTGTCCGAAACAGGGGATACTGCCTTAAGAGGGCGGCGGATATCTTAAGCCGCGCCGAGCTGGAGAGCGGTATGCAGACCGAATGGGCCGGGCGGAATGTGCTGTATTTTGATGAGACAGATTCCACGAACACAGAGGCCAAGCGGGCCGCGGAGGCGGGAGCGCCGCATGGGACGCTGGCTGTGGCGGATTATCAGACTATGGGAAAGGGGCGCAGGGGAAGGAACTGGACCTCCCCCAGGGGAGTCGGGATCTGGATGAGCATTCTCATAAGGCCCGCCCTGCACCCGTCCTGCGCTTCGATGCTGACGCTTGTGGCCGCGCTGGCTGTGGCGGACGGGATAAAACGGATCTGCGGGCTGGACAGCCGGATCAAATGGCCGAATGATGTGGTGATAAACGGAAAGAAGGTCTGCGGGATCCTGACAGAGATGAGCACAGAGCTGGAGTGTATCAATTATGTGGTAACCGGGATCGGCATCAATGCCAATATTGAATCGTTTCCGGAGGAGATCCGGGATGTGGCGGCTTCTTTGTACCTTGAGACAGGAAAACGGGTGAAGAGAAGCAGGCTGATTGGGGCGGTCATGGAGGCATATGAGGGCTATTACAGCCGTTTCATGGAGCGCGGCGATATGTCAGGGCTTCTGGATGCGTATAACGGCCTTCTGGCCAACCGGGACAATGCGGTCCGCGTGCTGGATCCCGAGGATGAATATACGGGAACCGCGCTGGGGATCGACCCCATGGGCCGGCTTTTGGTCAGGACAGACGACGGCTTCATAAGGAGCGTCCTCTCCGGCGAGGTGTCGGTGCGGGGGATATATGGGTATGTCTAGTACAGCATTGCATTAATTCGCAAGTAAACAGCACTCGCTATCCGTGCCCTCTGCATGCCTGCGAAGCTAGCCGTAGGCTCCACTACGCCGTCGCTTCGCAGACGCACAGATGACACGAATATCAAGCGCTTTTTACTCGTGAATTAATGCAGCGCTGTACTAGTACAGGAGACGACGGGAAATGGAATATCTGTATGGAAAGCTGAAGCTAAAGCCTCCTGCCAGGGAGCCGGAAAGCCCCGGGGAGCGCCTGTCAGCGTCTTCGCGGCCGGTTCTTGCGTGGTACAGGGAACACAGACGCGCGCTTCCGTGGCGGGAGGATCCGTCGCCGTACCGCGTGTGGATCTCGGAGATCATGCTCCAGCAGACAAGGGTGGAGGCGGTAAAACCGTATTTTGCGCGTTTTATGGAGGCTCTGCCTGATATCAAAAGCCTTTCCGAGGTAGAGGAGGAGCGGCTTTTAAAGCTGTGGGAGGGCCTTGGCTATTACAACCGGGCCAGAAATTTAAAAAAGGCGGCGCAGCGCATGGTGGAATACTATGGGGGCTGTATGCCGGGTTCGTACGAGGAGATTTTAAGCCTCCCGGGGATTGGGAGCTATACGGCCGGGGCTATTGGCTCCATCGCGTTCGGCCTTGCAAAGCCGGCGGTGGACGGCAATGTGCTGCGCGTGATGGCCAGGCTTCTGGCGGATCGCGAAGATATCAAAAAGGCGGCGGTGAAAAAGCGCTATGAGGCGCTGATTGAGGAGCGCATGGATAAAAGCTGCCCCGGGGAGTACAATCAGGCGTTGATTGAGCTGGGCGCTCTTTTATGCCTTCCCTCCGGGCGTCCGGCGTGCGGGGACTGCCCGCTTTCGCCGCTGTGCCTGGCCAGGAGGGAAGGGATTGCCGGAGAGCTTCCGGTAAGGGCCGCCAAAAAGCCGCGGCGCAGGGAAGAGCGCACGGTTTTTGTCGTTCAGTGGGAGGATCGGACGGCGGTCAGAAAGAGAAGCGCCAGAGGGCTTTTAGCCTCTATGTATGAATTCCCCAATGTAGAGGGGCATGTGAGTGAAAACGGCATTGGCCCGGCGCTGGGCCTTGAGGAGGAGGACATTCTGAAGACGGAACGCCTTCCGGACGCGGTCCATATATTTTCCCATGTGGAATGGCATATGGCCGGATACCGCGTGAAGCTGGCGAAGGAGCGGCCGGAGCTGTTTACGATGATTAAAAATGAGGAGATTCATGAAAAATATCCTCTGCCAAACGCATTTGGAGTGTATACAAAAGCTTTAATGTGAAATAATGAGAGGGAGAGGGCGTGAGTTCGATGAAAAACCTGCTTTTTGTAGTCAATCCCAGATCCGGGAAGGAACAGTTAAGGACCCGGCTTTTGGACATTATCGATCTGTTTAACAAGTATGGATATAAAGTGACGATCCATATCACACAGGACAGCCAGGACGCCGCGCAGGTGGTCAGGGAATGCGCGCAGGGCCAGGATCTGCTTGTGTGCAGCGGCGGGGACGGGACGCTCAACGAAGTGGTTTCAGGGCTGATGTCTATGGACAGGGACTGCCGCCCGCCGGTGGGCTATATTCCGTCGGGATCCACGAATGATTATGCTTCCAGCCTTGCGCTTCCCAAGAAGCTTCTGAGCGCGGCGCAGACGGCGGTGGCCGGGAAGCCGTTTCCCGTGGATGTGGGTCAGTTCGGCGCGGAGAAATATTTTGTGTATGTGGCCGCATTCGGCGCATTTACAGAGGTTTCCTACAGCACGCCGCAGGAAACCAAGAACCTTCTGGGGCATCAGGCTTATATGCTGGAGGCGGTGAAGCGTATTCCGACTTTAAAATCGTATGCCATGCGCTTTGAGTGGGAGGGAAAGGAGCTCGAGGAGGAGTTTATCCTGGGGCTTGTGACGAACACGATCAGCATCGGCGGCTTTAAGGGGCTGGTGGGACTCGATGTTGCCTTAGACGACGGGGAATTCGAGGTTCTTTTGATACGCCGCCCCAGGACGCCCAGGGATATCGCGAGCATCGCCTCCTATCTGGTACAGAAGGAAGGGGAAAATGACTGCGTGTACCAGTTCCGCGCAAAGAACCTCCATATCTGTTCACAGGAGCCTGTGGACTGGTCCCTGGACGGGGAATATGGGGGAAGCCATAAGGAGATTTTGATAGAAAACCGCAACCGCGCGGTCACGCTTTTGACAGAAGCGCCGCCGGTGCCGGTGGTTTAACAAAAAACGCGCTGAGAATTGCGCATTGACAATAAAAAACCGAGAAAATTGTTGAAAAAAATATTTAGTTCGTTTATAATAAAAGGCTGAGTAACATTTTTCAAAAACTTCTTAGGCGAAAGGATACTATTCGTGGAAAAAGAGAATTTTTTAGAGAAGTTAAAGAAGCTTGTCGAATTAGCGAGAACAAAGCAGAATGCGCTGGACATCACGGAGATCAATAATTTCTTCGTCGGGGACAACCTGATGGCAGAGCAGATGGAGCAGATCTACAGCTATCTGGAGCAGAACAGCATTGACGTGATCCCCGAGGTGATTGACGAAAACATGCTGGCGGAGAGCGATCCACTGCTTCTGGACGATGTGGACGATGAGTTCCTGAAGGGCGAGGAGGAGGAGATTGACTTCGACGCTATCGATCTTCTGGAGGGAATCGGCACAGAGGATCCGGTCCGTATGTATCTGAAGGAGATCGGTACGGTTCCGCTTCTGAGCGCTGAGGAGGAGCTGCGTCTGGCCAAACGGAAGGCAGAGGGCGATGTGAATGCAAAGGAACGCTTAATTGAGGCCAATTTAAGGCTTGTGGTAAGTATTGCGAAGCGTTATACCGGCAGGGGCATGAGCTTTCTGGATCTGGTCCAGGAGGGGAATCTTGGGCTGATCAAGGGCGTTGAGAAATTTGATTACACAAAAGGTTATAAGTTAAGTACATATGCTACCTGGTGGATCCGTCAGTCCGTGACAAGGGCCCTGGCGGATCAGGCGAGAACGATCCGCGTGCCGGTGCATATGGTTGAGACGATCAATAAGATGTCAAAGATGCAGAGGAAGCTGACGCTGGAGCTTGGCTATGAGCCGAGCGTGGCCGAGCTTTCGGAAGCACTTGAGATGTCAGAAGACAGGGTGATGGAGATCATGCAGATCGCCAGGGAGCCGGCTTCCTTGGAGACGCCGATCGGCGAAGAGGACGACTCGAACCTGGGCGATTTTGTGGCGGACAGCAATGTGGTAACACCAGAGGGAAATGTGGAATCTGTGATGCTGCGCGAGCACATCGACGCGCTTTTGGGAGACTTAAAGGAGCGGGAGCGTCAGGTGATCGTGCTGCGGTTCGGCCTGGAGGACGGGCATCCGAGGACGCTGGAGGAGGTCGGCAAGGCATTTAATGTGACCAGGGAGCGGATCCGCCAGATCGAGGCCAAGGCCCTCAGAAAGCTCAGAAATCCGGTGAGGAGCAAGCGGATACGGGATTTTCTCTAAAGGATGTTGCGTCCTGCCGTCCGTCCTTTGGCTCTGCGGGGGATTTTTGTGGACGAAGGCCGCGGACAGCGGTTCCCCCTGCGGACGGCCGGAAAAAAGCAAAAAGCGGCAGCCTGCCTGCCAAAGCGGATTTTCAGAGACTATGCGGGAGGCATGGAAAGCGCTTTGGCGGACAGGCTGTTTGATTCCTGTCATATGCGCCAGAAAGAGCCGGTATAATATTATGAACACAAAAAAACGAAATTACCAGAAAGAGCTGGAGCGCGTCCTGGAGAGAGCGGGTACGAAAGACAGGGCGCCGGCGCTTTTTCTGCATTGCTGCTGCGCTCCGTGCTCCAGCTATGTTTTGGAGTACCTGTCGCAGTATTTCCGGATCACGGCCTTTTACTATAATCCCAATATTTCTCCATGGGAGGAATATGAGGAGCGGCAGAGGGAACTGAGACGTCTGATACAGAATCTTCCGGCCCGGTATCCGATCCGGATCCGGGAGAGCGCGTACGCCCCGGAGGTTTTTTATGAAGCGGTAAAAGGACATGAGGCGGACGCAGAGGGCGGGGAGCGGTGCGCGCTCTGTTTCAGGCTGCGCCTTGAGGAGGCGGCCAGGCTCGCGGCAGAGGAAAAATTCGATTGGTTTACCACGACACTGACCATCAGCCCGCTGAAAAATGCGCCGCTTTTGAACGCGATCGGCGAGGAGATGGGGGAAAAATACGGGGTTTCCTTTTTAAATTCCGATTTTAAAAAGAAAAACGGCTATAAGCGCTCCCTGGAGCTGTCAGAGGAATATCATCTTTACCGCCAGAATTACTGCGGCTGCGTATTTTCAAGACGGGATGGGGGCTGAAAGGAGGAAACATATGTATCGGTTATGTATATTTGATTTGGACGGGACGCTGCTCAACACGATCGGGGCGCTGACGTATGCGACGAACCTGACGCTTGACAGATTCAGCCTCCCGCATGTGACGCCGGAGCAGATCAGGAGGATCGTGGGGGACGGCTACCGGACGCAGATGGAGCGGGCGCTGAAGCTTGCGGGGGATGAAGCGCTCCGGTATCATGAGGCGTCTCTCCCCGTGTATATGGAATATTTTTCAAAATACTGCATGAAGGACGTGGCGCCGTATGACGGTATTCCCCATCTGCTGCGCTTTTTGAAGAAAAAGGGGATCCGCACAGCGGTATTTTCCAATAAGCCGCACGCGCAGGCCGTGGAAAATATCGAGACGATCTTCGGGAGCGGATATTTTGACGCAATACGGGGAGAGCAGCCGGGCGTGCCGAAAAAGCCGGATCCGGCGGGGGCGCTTCTCGTCTGCCGCGAGCTCGGGGAGACGCCAAAGCGCTGCCTGTATCTGGGAGACACGAGTACGGATATGAAGACAGGCATTGCGGCCGGGATGGACACCGTGGGAGTGACCTGGGGCTTTAGGGACAGGGAGGAGCTCCTTGGCTGCGGGCCGAAGTATCTGGCAGGCCACCCGTCCGAGGTGGAGCGGATCGTGGAAGAGGCAGCGCGGAATGGGTGATACGTCATTTGGGCGGGAAACGGACAAAGAGGCGAAAAACAGAGCGGGCCTGCCTTCGCGTATGTTTGCCATGCTCTGCGCCCTGGCGGCGGTATGTACCGCCTGTATCTGTATGGCCGGGTGTCGGGCGCGGAGTGAGCCGGGGGAGCAGATCGATAAGGGGCGATATGAGAGGCGAGCTCGGGGAAACGAGGGGCTTAAAAACGGCTCTCCGGAAAACGGGGCGGTGCGGGAGCCGGAGAAGAAGCTTAAGGTTGTGACCACCCTGTTTCCGTATTACGATTTTCTGCGGCAGATTGCGGGGGATCGCATTGAGCTTGAGATGGTGGTTCCGGCCGGGATGGACAGCCATTCCTTTGAGCCGACGCCGGCCGATATCCTGACCATCCAGGGCGCGGATCTCCTGGTGTGCAACGGCGGCGCCATGGAACAGTGGCTTGACCGGGTGCTTGCCTCCCTCGGGGACGATACGCCGGGGCGCGTTGTAACGATGATGGATTACGTAGAGGTACTGGAAGAGGAATTCGTGGAAGGCATGGAGGACTCGCACAGCGCGCACGGCGGCCATATCCATGCGCATGACGCGGATGAGGAGGAAGACGGACAAAAAGGCGGCGGATTTTCGGGCGGGGATATGCATGCCGGGGAGGAGGATGGCCATTTGGACCATGAAGAAGAGTATGACGAGCATATCTGGACCTCCCCGGCGAATGCGATCCGGCTGACAGAGGTCCTGGAGGAAATTTTGTCAGAAGAGGATCCGGAACATGCCGATCTCTACGCGGGAAACGCGGCGGCATTCACGGAGCGGCTGAGGGCGCTTGATCAGGAATTTCGTGCGATTGTGGCAGAAAGCGGCAGAAAGCTGCTGGTTTTTGGCGATAAATTTCCGATGCGCTACTTTTTTGACGAGTATGGGCTCGAATACCGCGCGGCTTTTTCCGGCTGCAGCAGCGATACAGAGCCCAGCGCCAAAACGATCGCCTATCTGATTGACCGGGTCCGCGAGGAGAGGATCCCGGCGGTTTATTACCTGGAGCTCTCGACTCCCCGCGTGGCGGAGATCATCGGCGAGGAGACGGGGGCGGTTCCGCTTTTGTTCCATTCCTGCCACAATGTGACGCGGCGTCAGTTCGATTCCGGCGTGACCTATCTGGAGCTGATGGAGCAGAATGCATTGAATCTAAGAAAGGGCCTCGGCTTAAAATGAGACGTCTGGCCGTGAAAAAGGAATATGGGATTATTATTAAAATGTGAAAATGTGGATTTCGGCTATGAAAACCAGGACGCCGTGGTGGGCGTCAGCATGGAGGTTCACACAGGCGATTATATCTGTATTGTGGGAGAAAACGGCTCGGGGAAAAGCACGCTGATGAAGGGCATCCTGGGCCTTTTAAAGCCGACAGGCGGCCGGATCGAGGTTTCGGACGAGCTTAAAAGAGCCGGGATCGGCTATCTGCCGCAGCAGACCGAGGCGCAGAAGGATTTTCCGGCCACGGTGTTCGAGGCGGTCTTATCCGGCTGTCTGGGAAAGAGGGGGAACCGTCCCTTTTATTCCCGCCGGGAAAAGGAAGCCGCTCTTTCTAACCTTAAGCGGCTTGGGATCGCGGATCTTAAGCGGAGCTGCTTTCGGGATCTGTCAGGGGGCCAGAAGCAGAGGGTTCTGATCGCGAGGGCGCTGTGCGCCACGGATCGGCTCCTGATTCTGGACGAGCCGATCACAGGGCTTGATCCGTCCTCGATCCAGGATTTTTACCGTCTCATAAAAAGGCTGAATCAGGAAGAGCAGGTTGCAATACTCATGGTTTCCCACGATATGGCCAATATTGTCCGCCAGGCGGGAAAAATTCTCCATCTGCATCAGCAGGTCCTGTTCTGGGGGACGACGAAGGAGTATGTAAAGAGCGGGATCAGCCGGAAATTTTTGGGAGGAGAGGAAGAATGGGCGTAGTGCTTGAAATGCTGTCATATCCGTTTATAGTCAGGGCCCTCGTCGGAGGCGCCCTGGTATCCCTGTGCGCCTCTCTTCTGGGAGTCAGCCTTGTGCTGAAGCGCTATTCCATGATCGGGGACGGGCTGTCCCATGTGTCGTTCGGCGCGCTTTCCGTAGCGCTGGCGGCGGGCTGGCAGCCGCTTACCGTATCCATACCGGTCGTGATTCTGGCGGCCTTTTTCCTGCTTCATTTAAGGGAAAACGGGAGACTTAAGAGCGATGCGGCGATAGCGGTCATCTCTGCGAGCGCGCTGGCCCTGGGGATCATCGTGACCTCCCTGACAACAGGCATGACCACAGACGTCAGCAGTTATATGTTCGGGAGTATCCTGGCCATGAGCCGGGAGGATGTAAGGCTCTCGGCTGTTTTGTCCATAGTGGTGCTGGGACTTTTTTTGTTCTGCTATAATAAAGTGTTTGCCGTGACCTTTGACGAGAGTTTTGCCAGGGCGACAGGCGTGAATGTGCCGCTTTATAATGTGCTGATATCGGTTCTCACCGCTGTGACGATCGTGCTCGGCATGCGGATGATGGGCGCCATGCTGATTTCCAGCCTGGTTATCTTTCCGTGCCTGTCCGCGATGCAGGCGGTGAAGAGCTTTGGGGGCGTGGTGATCCTGTCCGGGATCCTGTCTGTGGTGTGCTTTCTTTTGGGGATGGCGGCTTCATATGTGTATTCCCTGCCGGCCGGGGCCAGCGTGGTGGTGGTAAACCTGGCGGTGTTTTTGACGCTGGCGGGGGTCAGGCAGGCCGTGCTCTGGGGCGGGAAGAGGGGGAAGAACGTGTAGCGCCGCCCCCTTATTTCCCTGTCTTTAAATACTTTTTCTCAATGGATGCGCAGAGCGGGTAGAGGGAATCCGCCATATTTCCAGCATACAGGCCGCCTGTCTGTCCGATCAGCATACAGGCATCCTGTACTACTTCTCCTCATCCCCGTTCTGATAAACCACTTTTCCACCAACCATCGTTAAATCCACGAAAACCGAGCGGATCTCTTCTACCGGCGTGGTAAAGAGATTTCCGGAAAATACGACGATATCCGCCTTTTTGCCTGTCTCCAGACTCCCCAGTTCCTTCTCCTGATAGAGATTATACGCGCCGCCGCTGGCCCAGGCGGTCAGAAGCTCCTTTACGGTGAGCATATTCTGCCTGTTAAACGGTTCGCCGCCTTCGGGAAAATAGCCGCCCACGGCGTGGTAGATCGACTGTGGGATATCGTCGATCAGGAGCGGAAGATCGGTTCCGCAGCTTAAGAGAACGCCGCTGTCAGCCATTTTACGCCGGTTCCAGTAGTATTGGCCGCGCTCCATGCCGATATGCTCTGCGATCATGGCGAGCTTTCCCTCCCGATCGGCGATGGACTGGATCTGGGGGTAGATCTCCGCGATGACGCCCAGGCGGCCCATGCGCGTAAGATCAGCCGGATCGCTGAATTCCAGATCCGTGATACTGTGCCGGTTGACGAGTGTTCCGTCTGCGTTTCGCCTGCAGTCCTCATAGATATCAAGCGCTTTGCTGACTGCGGCGTCGCCCTGTGCGTGGAGCGAGTAGCGGAAGCCCTCTGCATCTGCCGCAAGCGTATCGGCCCTGAGGCGTTCCCAGTCAATGTTCTGGGCGCAGGCAGTGTCCGCGCAGAGGTAGGGCTCCTTTAAGTCGGCGCAGAGCTGGCTGACGGAGCCGTCTGTCATCTGGTTATAACCGGAGAAACGCACGAATTCGCCGGTGAATTTGTCCCGCATGGCTCTCCCGTATTCCAGATCCATCTTTTCCGCAACGGGCTGGCTCATAAAGCTGACCCGCAGCGTGAGCGCATTCTCCTGTTCAAGCTCAGATAAAATATCTGTGAAGCCGCAGAAGCGGTCAAAGCCCATTTCCTTGACAGAGGTGATTCCGCGGCTGTTCATCAGCTTCATATAGCGTTTAAATTCAGGGATGATGAAATCGCGGTCCCCCAGAAACTCGGGCAGAAGGCGGACATAGCTTTCAGGGTAACAGGTATCGGGCGTGAACTGATAGCGGTCGATCGCTGCCTGGTTCATCCAGCAGGTTTCACAGCCGTTTGCAAACAGAACGGCCGGACGGCTGCCAAACGCCTCATCCAGAAGGGAGGTTCCCGTGGGATGGATAAGCTCTGCATCCCAGCCGTGGCCGAGCAGAATCTTTTGGGAGTCTGTCGTTTGGGCATATTCTTTTACACATTCTACAATCTCTTCACAGCTTTTCATATCAGTTAGATTGACGCCGGCAAAGCCGGCCGCGTAGCCGGTAAAGAAACAATGCACATCAGTAAAGCCAGGGGCCGCCGTCCGGTTTCCCAGATGGCGGCATATGGTCTGCTCTGAAATAAGCTCCTCCGGGCAGGGGCCTTCTCCCACTGAAAGGATCCTTCCCCCGCGGACGGCGACATATCCTGCAAACGGATCGGTTCCGGATGCGGTAAAGATACAATTCGATTGAAGCACAATATCTGCATATTCTGACATGATAACACTCCTTTTTTACTTCATATACTCTCTGCGCGCCGAAAGGCATTGCATACTGCGCATTTCGGACTTATCCGAACAATATCATACAACGATGCGGTTCGCAATGGAGCGGATCAACAAAAAAGATGTCAGACTTTCGTGGTATCCGCTGAAATTGGTTTTGGAAGTATCAGCTATGGAAACCGATTTCAATTTTTTGTGAAAAACTGATAAGTTTATGTCTGAAAAAATGTATATTGTGCCAAAAGTGGTATGAAAGTAAAATGGGAAATCCAGACAGTTTCAGAGGATTCGATAAAATGATCCGGACTCTTTTGGTCTGTATGCGAATGGAAAAGATTCTAAAAATTCTATAAAATAAACTCAGTCCATGACGGAACAGCCCGGCCGGGATCTTTCCGAATCAGGTAAATCAACGAATCAGGAGGAAATCGCAGTGAAGGCAGCAATGATAGGCGATAACTGTATTGATGTGTATGTCCGGATCAACGGGCAGGAGGCGGGCCGCCGCTACCCGACCGGGAACGCTGTCGATACGGGAGTCAATCTCCAAAAGCTTGGGATTCCCACATCAATTATAAGTACAACGGGAAACGATGCGGCTGGAGAATGGATGCTCCGCTCCCTGACAGAAGAAGGGCTGGACGTATCCCATTTAAAAACAGGCAGCGGGCCTACAGCAGTAACCTATATGGATTTGAACGGAAATGACAGGGTGCATGGGGAATATGTGGAAGGCGTGCTGGAACACATCGTATTTGACGAGGAAGATATGGCGTTTGCGGCCGCGCATGATTTGGTTCACACGGCTCTGTGGGGAAAGGCCGAGGCGGTTCTTCCGTATCTGAGGGAAAAAGGCGTGAAGATAAGTTTTGACTATGCGGACCGTTTGGATCATCCGCTGGTGGAGAGCACGCTGCCCTATGTGGATTACGGCTTCTATTCCTATCACAACAGCCGGGATGCATTTATTGAGGCTTTTTTAAAGGACAAGACGGATCGGGGGATGAAGGCAGCGGTTGCGACCTTTGGCGACAAGGGAAGCCTGGCATATGACGGGAACACATTTACCGAGTGCGGCGTCTGTCCGGTGAAGACGGTTGTGAACACAGTCGGGGCAGGCGACAGCTATATTTCGGGCTTTCTCTATGGAATCTTAAACGGGTACGGCATCAAAGAGTGTATGGAAATGGGAGCAAAGGTTTCTTCAGAAGTGATTCAGGTATTTGAGCCGTGGGTGTCGGGAAAGCAGGGAGAACTATAGAGCGAGGGACAGGCATCCGGAATGCATGGCAGGAGGCTGCAAGGCAGGCCGGCAAAAGACAGAAAGGAATGGATTAAGGGATGAAAATAGGGATGTTTACATCCGGCTACCAGCGCAATCCGCTGGAGCATTGTTTTCAGGATGCAAAAGAATATGGGTATGATTATATTGAACTGTGGGGCGGACGCCCGCACGCTTACGCGCCGGATTTAAAGGCGGGAGATATCATGGAGGTGCGGCGTCTGATCGACCGCTACGGGGTTCCGGTCATCGGATATACCCCTGAGCACAACGCATATCCGTTTAACTATATGATTGGCTCAGAGGCCCAGAGGAGGGACGCTGTGGATTATCTGAAGCTGTCCCTTGACATGGCAAAGGAGATGGGAGCCGAATTTGTCCTGACCAGCCCGGCAAACGGCGGCTGTCTGGCGACGTACGACGAACTGTGGGCGCGTCTGGAAGAGACGGTCCGCGAGCTCGGCGATCATGCGGCAAAGACCGGAGTAAAGCTGGTCGTGGAGGCGCTGACGCCGTATGAATCAAATTTTTTTACGCGCGCCAATGACCTGGTGGAATTATTCCGGCGAATCGACAACCCGTATGTAGTGGGAATGTGCGACGTGGTACCGCCGTTTGTCCAGCATGAAAGCATCATGGCGTATTTTGACAAACTGGGAGACAAGATGGATCACATGCACATCATTGACGGGGAAAATGGGACGGACAGCCATATCATTCCCGGCGAGGGCTCTATTCCATTAAAGGAGATGCTCTGCGAGCTGAAACGGATCGGTTACCATAAGACCGCTACGCTGGAGCTGGTGACAGGCTATATGAATGAGCCGCGTTTCTATGCAAGGCGCGCGATTGACAACATCCGTGATCTGATGGCGCAGGCGGAAAGGAAATAGCGATGTTTATTGATATACGGGTAAGTCCGGCCTTTTATGAGCCGATTAATCAGGATCCGGATCGGGAAGCGATGCGGCATCAGGTATTAAATATCCACAAAAACGGAACCGCGCCGCTTGAACACATTTTCAATCAGATGAAGTGCGCTGGCCTGACAATGCTGGGCCTGCACCCGATCGATTATACGTCCGTGATCGGATGTCCGGTGGTGGCCAATGAGGAGATTCGCACCCTCGCCGACCT
The DNA here is from genome assembly GCF_943193115.1 of Otoolea muris. NCBI lineage: Bacteria > Bacillati > Bacillota > Clostridia > Lachnospirales > Lachnospiraceae > Otoolea > Otoolea muris. Next base: position 20,570 of record NZ_CALPCY010000003.1, on the reverse strand, counting down.
GGCGCCGGATCGGTTTATCGGCTTTGCCAGCGTGGATCCGCTGGATCAGGAAGCGCCGGATAAGCTGGAGGACGCATTTTCCCGCCTGAAGCTGCGGGGCCTTTCGCTTCACACCGGACGTCCCGGATATTGGCCGGACGATGCATGCATGGAGCCGCTTTACGAGATCTGCGAGCGGTTTCAAAAGCCGGTTATGTTCCACGCAGGACTATCCTGGGAGCCGGGTGCGCAGACGAAATACTGCGTGCCGCTGGCATTTGAGCCGGTCGCGGTGAAACACCCAAAGCTTAAGCTTTGTTTAGGGCAGTTTGGCTGGCCCTATGTGCGGGAGACAGCGATGCTTATGGTAAAGTATGAAAATGTCTATGCAGATACCGGCGCTCTGTATTTTGACAATGCGGGGGAATTTTACACACAGACCTTTACAAAGGATATTCCGCTCACCTGGATCGACCGGAGCCTGCGCCATCAGGTGATGTTCGCTTCCGGCAATCCGAGATTCGAGCAAATCCGCATGGCAGAGGCCATCCAGACCCTGGGCTTCCGCGACAGCACGCTGGAGCTGATCTGCGGCAAAAATGCGCTGGAATTTCTCGGCGGTCTGGCATAGAAAGCAGGTGATTACATATGTACACAAAAACCATTCGGATTCTCACAAAAACCTATAATGAGATGGATGTGATTACGCCGGAGGTTGAACAGGCGGTAGCAGAGAGCGGGATCCGGGAGGGGATGGTCACTGTGCTCACAAAGCACACGACGACAGGCATCCTGGTCAATGAAGCGCTGGAATGCCTGGAGAGCGACATCGCATACGCCCTGGGGCTGTTTGCGCCGGAGGAGCGCGCGTATGCGCATGCGAGGATGTTAAAGGATTACGGTTCAACGGCCGGGAACCCGACCGGGCACTTAAAATCCATGCTGACCGGAAATCACTGTCATTTTCCGATCCTGGACGGAGCTGTCGTCCGCGGCGGGGCGCAGGAAATTTATTTCTGTGAATTCGACGGCCCGGCGCAGAGAACGATCCTCATCTGCGTGACGCCGGCCTGACGGGAAAAGCTGTTATCATATAAAAGCAGCGTCTTGAAAACGCTGCGGTAAAGAAAAAGAGAAATTTGCGCAAGAATAAAAGAGGAGAAAGGGCCTGCACAGCCGTTTCTCAAGTTTGAAAGGAGAGTTTTCCATGTCTGAACAAAGCACACAGGAGCTTGGCCGAAAGCTTGGCTTAGGCGCGGTCATCGCGCTCGGCGTAGGGACAACCGTAGGTTCCGGGATCTTTTCCTCGCTGTCCGAGGTGGCGAACGCCGCCGGAAGCAGCCTGTTTCTGGTTCTGGCCTTTATCATCGGCGGCCTGCTCCAGATTCCCGCAAACTTTGTTTACTCTGAACTGGCGTCCGCATATCCGGAGGATGGCGGCCAGTATGTATACTTCCGTGAAGCCGGTTCCCGCCCGCTTGCTTTCCTGTGCGGCTGGATCAGCTTCTGGGCCACGGATCCGCCGTCTATTTCCATCATGGCGCTGGCAATCGTAAACTACCTGGCATTCTTTATTCCGGTGCATGGCCTGGTTTTGAAGCTGATCGCCGTCGCGTTTGTACTCATTTTTATGTGCATGCACCTTCGCTCTGTAGAGGGCGGCGGGACCTTCCAGACGTTCATCACGGCTCTGAAGATCCTTCCCTTTGCGCTGGTGATCGGCCTGGGGCTGTTTCATCTGCACACGGATCTTCTGCTTTCATCCGCGCCTCTTTCAGGCTTTTCATCCGGCGGGATGACGGCCCTGATCGCGGGCGTGGCGGCGACCACATGGTCGTACGACGGTATGGGCGCAGCCTGCTACATGTCGGGCGAAATCAAGGATCCGAAGAAGAATATGCCCCTGGGCCTGATTCTGACAGCCGTTGTGGTACTTGTTCTCTATGCCGGCCTGACGTTTGTCGCTTCGGGTATGCTGTCCATCGATGAGCTGGCGGCCTCGGAGGCGCCGATCGCGCTCCTGGCATCGAAGCTTCCGGGCATCGGACATTTTGCCGGAACCATCGTTGCAGTAATGGCTATCATTGTGGTGATCGGTTCTCTGTCCTCCTGTATCATGTACCAGCCGCGTATCGAGTACGCGATGGCAAAGGACAACCTGTTTTTTAAATCCTTTGCGAAAGTACACCCAAAGTATGAGACGCCGTATTTCTCCATCATCGTACAGTGCGCGGTTGCCATTGTCCTGATTTTCGCGACGGATCTGTCCGCGCTTCTTGGATACTTTACCATGGTCGCGCTTTTAAAGAATGTGCTGACATTCTGCACGATTTTTGTCCTGCGAAAGAAAGGCAAAGAAAACGGTTATAATCCGTCCTACATTTGCCCGGGCGGCCCGCTCATGCCGGCGATCGCCATCTTCATGACCTGCACGCTGATCTGGGGCGAGCTGACCTATGCGCCGGTACAGAGCCTGATGTGCGCATTTATCGCGGTAGCGACCGGACTGCCGGTATTCTACCACTGGGATCGGAAGAATAAAAAAGAAGCTGCATAAAATGGCCGTTGGCCAGAGGGTTTTTAAAGCGCTCTGGCCGGCCGGATCATCAAAAAAGGAGAACATGCATGGAACAAAAGAATGCGATACGCCCATATCAGGCGGCCGTGGAACAGATTGAGTGGTATATCCGGACCAATAAGCTTCAGCCGCACACCAGGCTTCCCGGCGAGCGGGAGATGTCCGAGATGTGGAAAATCAACCGTTCCACACTCCGGGCGGCGATCCGGCGGCTGGTTGCCGAGCGGCGCTTGTACAGTGAAAAGGGCTCCGGCACCTATGTAGCGCCTCCCAGGCTGGAACGCAATCTGCAGGATATGAAGTCCACGTCCGAATTTATACGCGGTACGGGGTATTTCCTGTGGACAGAGGTCATAGACTCGCGCGTTTTGAAATGCGACCGCTATCTCGCGCAGAAGCTGGAGATTCCGGCCGGGAGCCAGGTGTTCTGCTTACGGAGGCTTCGGCTGAAAAACAACATTCCGCTGATGATTGAGAACTGCTATCTTGATTATAAACGCTGCCCCGGCATAGAAGCGCACAATTTTGCGGAGGAATCGCTGTACCGCGTGCTGAAGGGATACGGCGTCTGCCCGGCGCAGGGGCAGGAGCGCGTGAGTATCACCTATGCGACCGAAGAGGAGGCGGGGCATCTGAAGGTAGAAGCAGGACAATTCCTGTTTTATCTGTCCGGAACCATGAAGGACGCAGACCAGAAGCCGGTAGAATTCTTCAGGATTGTCGCAAGGCCGGATCAGATCCGTTTCACCAGTACCTTAAGGCACATGAAATCTGATTCAGAAAGGAGTATTTGAACATGAAACTTGCTGCGGTTGGGAGTAACTGCATCGATTACTATGAAAACATGGAAGGCGGGAAGGCTTATCCGGGCGGCGGCCCGGTGAATATGGCGGTTTACACCGTGCGCCTGGGCGGGGAGGCTTCCTATATCGGCCCGGTCGGAAACGACAGCTATGGAAGCATCATGCGCGAGGCTATCGGGCAAAAGGGCGTCAATCTCTCTCGCCTGCAGGTGAAGGAGGGCCGTACCGCGGTCAGCCAGGTCACTCTGACAGACGGGGAGCGCGTGTTTGGAGATTACGACGAGGGAGTGATGGCCGATTATGTCCTCTCTGAGGAAGATATGGATTTTATCTGCACGCATGATGTGGTGGTGTGCGACCTCTGGGGAAAGGTGGAAGGGCAGTTTAAGGACTTAAAAGAGCGGGGCATGACCACGGCCTTTGACTGCGCGACCCGGCCGGAGGATCCGGAGTCGCAGACAGCGATGCCGTATACGGACTATCTGTTTTTCTTCTGTGACGACGGGGATACGCCGGAACTTCGCGCGCAGATGAAGCGGTATCATGAAAAGGGGCCCAGGCTGGTCGTGTGCATGATGGGAGGCGACGGGAGCCTGTGCTGGGACGGAAGTGAATTCCACCGGTTCGGCATCGTGCCCTGTGAAAATCTGGTTGACAGTATGGGCGCAGGCGACAGCTATATCGCGGGCTTTTTGCTGGGAATCACCGAGGGCCTGCCGATTGAGAAGGCCATGGAAAAGGGCGCTGCGAACGCAACCGTCACCCTGGGCTATTTCGGCGGCTGGTAGAGAAAAGAAGGAGCTGCGGCATGAATGGTATGTATCAACACTCGGTATTTTTGCAGGTCAGGGAATTTATCCGCGCAGAGATCGAAGCGGGAGAGTACGCGCCCGGTATGCCGCTCCCCGCTGTGGAGGAGCTGGCCGATCTGTACGGGGTCAAGGAGAAGATGGTCGAGAATGCGATTGACGCGCTGGCGAACGAAGGGCTTCTCCGCAAGATTTCCGAGAAAGAGGTTTATGTCCTGGGGGACAAGATTGAACGGAATATAGAGGTTCTGGAGGGGTTCACCCAGACCATGCTCGATAAGAACCTGAAACCGTCCTTTAAGATTGTCTCCAAAGTAAGGCGGGGAGCGGGAAACCTGTACGGCGCTATGTTCGGCATCCCCGCGCAGGACGAAATTTTCTATATCAAGCGGCTGTGCTATGCCAATGAAGATCCGGTCTCGCTGGAAGAGATCCTGATCCCCTGTTACCTGATACCCAAGCTGGAGGGAATCAACCTGTCGATTTTTTCCATCTACGAGCTCTATGGGATGTATGGAATCCGCCTCTCAGAGGCCAGGCAGACGCTGGATCTGATTGTTTTGCAGCCGGCGGACGCCCGGCTTCTCGGCCTTAAGGACAATCTGCCGGCGATGCTGTTTCAGAGCATCACAAGAGATGAACAGGGGCGGGTGATTGAGTTTAACCGAAACTATGTGCGCAGCGACAAATGCGACTTCAGCGTTCACTTTTTTAAATAACGGAGAACAGCGATGGGAATGCTTACAGGCGATTTTTATTCGGAGCAGTTAAAAATGACGACCCAGATTCGCGTGCTCATTCCGGATGTATCGAATGATGTGACGCCGCTTTTTGACGGGGAGCCGAAGGTTCTCTACCTTCTGCACGGCCTTTCCGGCAGCAGCGGGGAGTGGGCGAGGTTTTCAAAAATTGAATATTATGCCAAGAAATACAATTTATTTGTGATTATGCCCGAAGTACAGAGAAGCTTTTATACAAATACAGCCGCCGGAATCAATTATTTCCGCTACGCAGCGGACGAGCTTCCGATGATCTGTGCAAAATGGTTCCGGATCGATACGTCACGGGAAAACACCTTCATCGCGGGAGAGAGCATGGGCGGATACGGAGCGGTCAAAATTGCGCTTAACCGCCCGCGGCAGTATGCGGCGGCAGCCAGCCTCTCCGGTGTTCTGGATTATGAAGGATTTATCAGAAATGTTAAAAGCGGCGAATGGCCGGAGATGAACCCTGCGGAGCTGCGCGCACTACACGGCGCGGGAGGACTCCCCGGGGACTGGGAGCTTCCGGTGAAGCTGGTAAAAAAGCTGGCTGCGGACGCGGCGCGCCCCCGCCTGATCCAGCTTTGCGGCACAGAAGACTTTCTCTATGAGGGAAACCAAATCTTCAGAACCGCAGCCGTGGAGGCCGGATACGGGCATACCTACATGGAAGGCCCGGGCGATCACGAGTGGCCGTACTGGGATAAGGCCATTCAGTATGCGATTCAGTTTTTTCTGGGGCTGGACCATGAAAAAACGCCGCTTTATTGATTTTAATAAAAAGGAGTCAGAGATATGAAATACGAAGCAAAAGCATGGAAAGAAACAGAAGGACCGTCTCTTCGCAATTTTGATGAGAAAAAGCAGATCGACAGCGTAAACGGCGCGCTCGCACTCCGCCCGCAGATCGAGGCGATCATTGATGAAATATGGGAAAAAGGCTTTGACGGCATCTATTTTGCGGGAATCGGCGGGACATATGCGTCCGGCATGCAGGCAGAAGTCTACATGCGCGGCCGTTCCTCGCTCCCGGTATTTGTGGAGAATGCGGCGGAATTCCTCACCACCGGAAACAGGAGATTTACGAAAAATTCGGTGGTCATCTATTCTTCCGTTTCCGGAAATACAAAGGAGATGGTGCAGCTCGTGGAACGCGTGCGCGGGATCGGGGCAAGGATCTTTGCGTTTATCGATACGCCGGGTTCCGTGCTGACGCAGCCGGACAAACAGGACTATCTGGTGGTTTATCCGATGAATGAGCAGTTGAAATTCTACATGGCTGCAAATTATCTGATGTATAAAAACGGTGAGTTTGAAGACTATGAGCGCTATAACAGGGAGATGGAGGCGCACCTTGCGCAGGCCCTTGCGCAGGTGGAGAAGGACGCGGACGCGTGGGCTTATGAGTATGCCAGAAATAAGGTCGCCTTCTTAAACGGGCATAAGGATCTCCCGCATTATTTCATCGGCTCCGGAAACCAGTACGGAGCGACGTACTCCTATGCGATGTGCTACTGGGAGGAGCAGATGTGGATCCGCACCAAGTCCATAAGCTGCCAGGAATTCTTCCACGGCATGCAGGAGATCATCGTGGCCGACACCCCGGTAACCCTCTTTATGGGCGAGGACGAGCAGCGGCCGCTGGCAGAGCGCGTGGCGAAGTTCCTGCCGAGGGTCAATGCGAACTATACGATCATTGACACCAAGGAGCATGAGCTTAAGGGAATCAGTCCCGAATTCCGCGGGACCATCTCCCATCTGGTGATGCACGGAGTCAATAACCGGGTGGACGCCTACATGGAACTCTTCCTGCGCCATCCGCTCTCCATCCGGCGCTATTACAGGCAGTTTGAATATTAGAGCATTTTTCAGGCGCGTTATGACGGGGAATGGCGGCAGACAGGGGATTTTGCGCCGGAGGCGTTATTGTTAAATATGGTATATATGTTTTTGGGGAAGCTGGCCTCTTGTCAGCTTCTCCTGTTTTTTACTTGTTTTTCAGGCGCTGCTAATGTAAAATATAGAAACAGGCAAAGAGCCGACGGCGGACATATTTTTCTGGGGATAAAGGATAACGGAGTAATCACAGGAGTTGATCCGGGCGCGGTCGAACAGATGAAAAAGGATTTTGTTACCACCGTAAATAACGCGAACAAAATATATCCGCCTGTGTGCTTAATTCCGGGGGAAATTCAAATTGAGGGGCATGTGATTCTGCATATTTATGTACCGGCAGGCACGCAGGTCTGCAGGAATAATGGGAAAATTTTCGACCGCAGTTATGAAGCGGATTTAGATATTACAGACAATTCCGATGCGGTGTACCGTTTATATGCCAGGAAACAGGACAGTTATTATGTAAATAAGGTTACAGGCTTTGAGATGTCGGATCTTCGGCCGGATTTGATTGAGCGCGCAAGAAAAATGAGCCGTATCAGAAATATGAACCACCCGTGGCTGACGATGGGAGATGAGGAGCTTCTGCGCAGCGCGGGCCTGATCTTAAAAGACGACGAGAGACGCCGGGAGGGGGCGCGAATGCCTGCGTGTGAACAGTAACTTTTGTACGGTCAGCGCAGCAATAAATCATGGAACTACTTGAGAATCCATCCATCTTTTGCTATACTGACTAAAGCCGGAGAAATGAGGTTTTGACAAGGAGGAGAATATGAAGAAAAGGATAATAACCGTTTTTTCAGCGGCAGCTATCGCGCTGCTCAGCGCATGTCCCGCTTTTGCAGGCTACTGGCGTCAGGGAGAAGCGCCGAATGAAAACCGGTGGGTATACGAAAACGGAGACGGCTCCCATGCGGCGAATGAATGGAAATGGATTGACGGAAATGCGGACGGCATTGCGGAGTGCTACTGCTTTGACGCCGAGGGCTGGCTCTATGTAAATACAGAGACCCCGGATCACTATCAGGTCGATGTAAACGGAGCCTGGATTATCAACGGTGTTGTGCAGACGCAGGCCGCCGCGCAGTCCCCCTCCCAGGATCAGAACACAGCGGCCGCCGGCTGGAAGGAGGAGGCAGGAGGATGGAGATACTATAAAGGCGGCCATTATCTGACCTCACAGTGGCGTAAAATCAGCAATAAGAGGTATTATTTTAACGCAGAAGGATTCATGGTCACCGGTTTTCAGGAGATTGAGGGAAATAAATACTATTTTGACTCCGAGGGCGCTTTAAAGACTAAGAATTTCACAAAGGATGACGTGCGCTACATCGTGGAAGAGGACGGCGTCATCACGGACGAGCAGGACGGCGGCGACTGGGATACGTTCCAGTCTGACGACTATAAGGAACGCGCGGATCAGGGGGAAAGCTCATCCGGCAAGGATTCTCCGGGAAAAAACTCATCCGCCGGCGGCGCATCATCCAGCGAGAGCCAGGATGCGGATGATTACGCCAGAGAGGTCTGGGAGATTGTAAATGAGGAGCGCAGGAAGGCCGGAAGGGGAGAGCTCGACTGGAGCGACACGCTGTCCGACGCGGCTTTGAGGCGCGCAGAGGAGCTGACAGAGCTGTTTTCGCACAGCAGGCCGGACGGAAGGGACTGCTTTACCGTTATCTCCGAATACAATATCAGTTCCATGGCGGCTGGAGAGAACATTGCCATGGGGCAGAGGACTCCCAAAGAGGTCATGAATGCCTGGATGAATTCCAAAGGCCACAGAGAAAATATCCTGAATACCTCCTTTGACACGATCGGCGTGGGCTGCTATGAGGAAAACGGGACGTATCACTGGGTTCAGTTGTTTATCGGGAGCTGACGAACCATATACGGATTAAGGCGGCGATGAGATGACAGACACAGATACTGCCGCTTCTGAGAGACAGCGGTACAGCACAGAAAACAGGAAATCATATGGCAACAGTTCAGAAAAGAAGGTTGGAAAACATGACAAAGATTGACATTATCTCAGGCTTTCTCGGAGCGGGAAAGACGACATTTATCAGGCAGCTTTTAAAAGAAGCGATCGCGGGCGAGAAAGTCGTCCTGATCGAAAATGAGTTCGGAGAGATCGGAATTGACGGAGGATTTTTAAAGGATGCCGGGATCGAGATCCGCGAGATGAACTCAGGCTGCATCTGTTGTTCCCTCGTGGGAGATTTTGGCCGTTCCCTTGAGGAGGTTCTGACAAAATATGAGCCGGATCGCGTGATCATCGAGCCCTCCGGCGTGGGCAAGCTGTCGGATGTTATGAAGGCCGTAAAGGATGTGGCGTCCGGGATTGAAGTGATGCTAAACAGCGCCGTGACTGTGGTGGATGTGAATAAATGCCGGATGTATATGAAGAATTTCGGCGAATTTTTTAATAACCAGATTGAACACGCCGGAACCATCATCCTGAGCCGGACGGACGTTTCAGATCCGAAAAAGGTTCAGGCAGCGGTCGATATGCTCAGAGAGCGCAATCAGGCGGCGAATATCGTTACAACCCCGTGCAGCCAGCTCACAGGCGCGCAGCTTTTGGAGATCATTGAGAAGAAAGACGATATGGCAGAAGAGCTGATGCGCGAGGCCAGAGAGCACATGCACGCACACGGCCATCACCATGATGAGGACGAAGAATGCGGCTGCCATGATCACGCGCATCATCATCACGACCATGAGGAAGAATGCGGCTGCCACGATCACGCGCATCATCATCACGACCATGAGGAAGAATGCGGCTGCCACGATCACGCGCATCATCACGGTCATGATGAGGAGGAATGCGGCTGTCATGCTCACGCGCATCATCACGGCCATGAGGAAGAATGCGGCTGCCACGATCATGATCATCATCATGATCACCACGGCCATCATCACGCGGACGACGTCTTTACAAGCTGGGGGCGTGAGAACGTGGGGGCGATTCCGAGAGAGCGTCTGGAAAAGCTCCTGGACGATCTGGCTTACGGGACGAAATATGGCGAGGTTCTGCGTGCAAAGGGCATGGTTCCGGGAGCAGGAGAAGGCGTATGGCTGCATTTTGACCTGGTTCCGGAGCAGGCGGAGATCCGCGAGGGCGCGCCGGATTATACAGGAAAAGTATGTGTAATCGGCTCGAACCTGGACGAGGAAGCGCTTAAAGCGGCGTTTGGGGCTGTTCTCTAAATCAGCCTGAAAGGAGAGACATCATCCATGGATGAAGAAAAGATGCCGTTATTTCTGATCAACGGTTTTTTAGAGGCAGGAAAGACGCAGTTCATCAAATTTACGCTGACGCAGGATTATTTCCAGACCGAGGGAAAGACGCTTCTGATCGTCTGTGAGGAAGGGGAAGAGGAATACGGAGACGATCTGCTGAAGGAGACAAAGACAGCGGTTGTCTACATTGACGAGCTGTCAAAACTGACGCCGGAGTATCTGGAGGAGCTGGAGCTGTTCTATAATCCGGAGCGGGTGCTGATGGAGTGGAACGGAATGTGGGATCCGGCTTCCCTCCGTCTCCCAAAAGACTGGGGAATCTACCAGCAGATCACGATCGTGGACGGTTCCACATTTGATCTGTATTTAAACAATATGAAGCCATTGGTGGGAAATATGGTCCGCAGCTCGGAACTGCTGATTATGAACCGCTGTGACGATATCGCGGATCTGGATACGTACCGCCGCGCACTGAAGGGAATGAACCCGCAGATTCAGCTTATTTTTGAGGATGCGGACGGGGAGATTGATGAGATTTCCGAGGCGGATCTGCCATATGACGTGAATGCGGACGTGATCGGGATATCAGAGGATGCCTACGGCATATGGTATATCGACGCCCTGGATAAGCCGGAGCGATACAGGGGGAAAACTGTGGAATTTACCGGCATGGTGCTGAAAACGCCTGAATTTCCGAAGAATTACTTCGTTCCCGGGCGGATGGCCATGACCTGCTGCGAGGCGGATATGACCTTCCTGGGTTTTATGTGCAAGGCTAAAAACGCGCGCCTTTTGGAGACAAAAGACTGGGTCAGGGTGCGCGCCCGAGTGGAGTATGAATATAATCCCGAGTACGGAGGCGAAGGCCCCATGCTCTATGCCGATTTGGTGGAAAAGGCGGAAGCGATAGAGGGATTTGTCCAGTTCTGACAGGGAACAGTTCAGCCTTCGACTCTGCGAGGTGTTTTTTGTGAGCGAAGGCCGCAGAAAACCCCGGGGGGACGGGAAAATATGCCAGTCAAAAGGGTTGACTTATAAAGGAAAATATGGTAAATTTTGCATGTAGTTAAAGAGTTGTTGTAGAATAAGAAGGGCGGGAGCGTATGCCGAGATTTTTCTGTTCTACACAAGAGAAAGAGGTCATTATCAAACATACTGCAAGAGTGGACGATTCTGCCGTCCAGGCGGCTCCGAGAGGAGGGGCCTGTTTAAAGAACCGGCTGGGCATCTGTCCGGAATTTGCGAATTGTCCTCTAAACAGCAAAAGATAACAGGAGAAAAGGCTATCTGCGCCTGACTGAGCGGCGGTAGCCTTTTTTGCTTATGAAAAGGAGTGTTCAATATGGATATATGTATGGAGCAGGTAATCGATATGGTGCATTCCGTGAAGCCATTTTTCATGGACAATGCGATGTCCCGCGATGTGACAGTCAAGGGACTTGCCGATTTTGTGACAAAGGCGGACACATCTGTTCAGTCCCGCCTTTTCAGTGAATTATCAAAGCATTACCCCGGGATCCAGTTCATGGGGGAAGAGGATCATATGCAGGCTGTCGATTTTTCCAGGCCGATGTGGATTCTGGATCCTATTGACGGGACGACAAATCTGATCTATTCATACTGCCACAGCGCAGTTTCCCTGGGCTATTATGAAAACAAAGCCATCAGTGCGGCTGTGATCTATAATCCGTTCACAGAGGAGACGTTTTACGCCGTGCGCGGACAGGGGGCGTTTTTAAACGGGCGCCGCATCCGGGTGACGCAGAAGACAGCCCTGAAAGACAGCCTGATCGCAATTGGCACATCGCCGTATGACAAAGAGATGGCAGAAGACAACTTCCATATCTTTAAAGAGGTTTTCAAACACTCCCTTGATATACGCCGCAGTGGTTCAGCGGCTCTTGACCTGGCATACGTAGCCAGCGGGCGTGTGGACGGATTTCTGGAGAGAAATCTAAAGCCCTGGGATTATTCTGCCGGCGCGCTTTTGGTTGAGGAGGCGGGGGGACAGGTCACCAACTATAGCCTGTCGCCATTGGATTATTCAAAAAATCAGGATATACTGGCGAGCAATCGAGAGATACATCGGGAGTTGCAGAAAGTGGTTATGTCTTAGTTATTTGATTTTTTAGAATGTTTTGTTCAGAATGATGCAGGTTCAGGGAGAGTTTATTGATTGACATTTATTTCATGATAATTATTGATATTCATTTATTATAATCAAATGACAACTATAAATGATTGATCAATATTATATTATAGCTTATTATCTGAGTTATCAAATCTTGCGTTTCATCGCAGGGAGGCCGCCAGCAACGGTTTCTATATCCAACAGAACCCAACTTCCGCTTTTTTGAATAAAATTAAAATGCGGCAATCAATATTGATTGCCGCACGTTTCGGGGAATAGATCCATCATCGCATCAATCATAATTAAGCGGGGTTCCGTTAGATATGAAGCCCGGCCTATTCACGCTTCCCCCACGCCAAATGAAATCACTCGCTCATCTTCGGCACCGGCGTCGGCCGATCCCGGTCAAACACTTCATTCACATCAAACAAATCTTTTAAATGCTCATTTCCCGTGCCGCTCTCCGGCAGATCATAATACATACGGTAACCATCGAGATTCCGCCGTCCCTGCCGCATGTGATCCGCCCCAATCTGCACATAATATTTATTAGAATCCACATTACAGAAGTACCGGAACCCTTTGGAGTGAAGGTACTGGAAGCGCTCGCTGCTCGTGTCATACGGATGCCAGTCCCCGATATCGCTCCCAAAGGGGAAGAGGATGATATCGCACGGCCCGGTCAGCGTTTCCACCTGATCCTCCCATTTATCCGTATCAGCAATGAAATCCTCCATATCAATGTTCCCCATATTGCGGTGCCCCCAGCTATGGGAAGCCAGCTCATAACCGCTTGCCTTCAGACACTCCGCGACCCGGGCGGCGTCCTGGCGTTCCTGTTCATAATTAAAATCCGGCCGCTCGGCCAGGAAATCCTCATATTTCTTATTCGTATTCGCGTGCGCCTCGTCATACAGCTCTTTGCTGCTGTACGAGGGAGCGGTGCGGTAGCCGAGGATCCCGTTATAGCCTGTAAACGCAATGACAGCCCGCGCCCCCTTATAGGAGAAGTCCGGGTGCTCGTCAATGAAATCGTCCAGGAGCGGGATAAGGTCATAAGAGCCGACCGAGATGCTTCCATCATCCATCTTCATCTCGCAGGTGGGACGTCCGTCCTCGCCGACAATGACGCGCTTGGCAAAACCGTCCCCGTCCATGTACTCATAGTAACAGACATCATCCTGGGACATGACAAACGGCTGCTTTCCGGGGGGCAGCATGATATCCCCCTCCCTGAAGCCCACGCTTCCGTCGTCCAGCGTCGTCTCATATGCGATATCATGCAGGCGTACAAGCACAAACCCCCTGTCGTACATGGACTGCAGGATTTTCAGAAATTCCGACTTTGTGGTCATAACCTGATTATAGCCCTTCTGCCTGTCGTCCCCGTCAAATGCCTTGGAGTTGTCCATGATCAGGGTGTGGAAGAATACATGCGTAATCTTCCGGGGATTGGCGCGGACAAGCGTGGATTTAACGGCGTTATATTCCTCCACAGCCGCCAGGGCCTCCTGAGAATCCGCGTATGGGGAAGCAGTGAGAAGCTCAATCGCCGCGTCATAGTCGTAGCCGGCGGCCAGACGCCCTGCGCGGGCGAGGTAACCTTCGAGGCTGTTGTCCTCTGCCGCTCCTTCCGTCTCCTGCGCGCCGTCGGTTTCCGGACTCTCCGTATCAGCGCCGCCCGTCCCGTCCCCTTCTCCCGGCGGCGTTCCGTCGGATTCCACATCCGGGGAGGAGGCGTCCTTTGTATCCCCCGTGCCTTTGTGCAGATACAGCCATCCTGCGATAACGAGCAGGGTGGCCAAAATGCTTCCCAAAATGATATAGGAAAGCACTGAGCCTGTTTGCCTTCGCCGCCGGGAATAGCCGCGGCGGTCTGAGTAATGACGATTTTCCATAGCGTAATTCACCTTTGCTTACAATAATATTAAAAAAACGGCTGTTATCAAAAACGGCAAAACACAGAGATTTTTGCCGCGGCCTGTGCGAATAGCCATAATATGTACGCTTATGACATCAAAGCAATAACAACCGAAGCCGTTTCCGCCGCTATTATAGCATAGAATAGGGCGAATAAATATTACAGAATGCTTAAGTTTTGTTCCTGTCATAAAGACATGCCGTTTGTCCATATGCTAATGACAGATGGAATGCATATGGAGAGTGGAAATGAAACAAATCATGTCATTATTTCTGTCGCTGCTTTTGTTTGTGACAACAGCGACGAACCGCGCCGCAGCCTCCATGCCCGAGATTCCGGCCGAAGCGGCGGCTGCGGTGGCGGAAGCGGCAGGAGGGCCGCAGGTCCAGGCGCAGGCGGCGATTCTGATGGAGGCGTCCACCGGAACGGTTATTTTTGAAAAAAATGCGGATGAGGCGAGAAATCCGGCCAGCGTCACCAAAATCATGACCCTGATCCTGATTTTCGACGCCTTAAAGGCAGGAAAAATCCATCTGGACGACGAGGTCGTGACGAGCGCGCACGCAAAGTCCATGGGGGGCTCTCAGGTCTTTCTGGAAGAAGGGGAGATCCAGACCGTGGAAACTCTGATCAAATGCATTGTCATTGCATCCGGAAACGACGCCAGCGTGGCTATGGCGGAGTACATAGGCGGGGACGAGGCAACTTTTGTGCAGATGATGAATGAGCGGGCCAGGGGACTGGGGATGGAGCACGCGAATTTTGAGGATTGCTGCGGCCTGACCGATTCCACGACCCACGCCATGTCTGCGCGGGACATTGCGCTGATGTCACGCGAGCTGATCACAAAGTACCCGGAGATTTTCAACTATTCGACCATATGGATGGAAAATATTACACATGTGACGAAGCAGGGGACAAAAGAATTCGGGCTTTCCAATACGAATAAACTTCTGAAAATGGCGACGAATTTTGAAGTGACAGGATTAAAGACCGGATCCACCTCGCTGGCCAAATACTGTCTGTCCGCCACGGCGAGAAAGGACGGGATCGAGTTGATCGCCGTCATCCTGGCCGCGCCGGATTATAAGGCGCGGTTCGGGGATGCGGTGACGCTGCTGAATTATGGCTATGCCAACTGCCGGATGTACCGTGATGAGGATCCCGGAACCGTCCCCGAGGCGCCGATCCAGAACGGCGTCAAAGACACGGTGCCAGGCCGCCTGGAGGGGACATTTTCCTACTTGTCCATGCAGGGAGAGGACTTTGGAGGGATTGAGAAAGAGTGGGTATTTGAAGAGACGCTGAAAGCCCCGATCAACGAGGGCGATATCATAGGCAGTCTGGTATACCGCTTAAACGGGACGGAATTAGGCAGGGTCAGGATTCTGGCGGCGGAATACGCAAAACAGGCCACCTTTTTCGACGCGTTAAGGCAGGCTGCGGGGGCGCTCGGCGTATAACCCGCAGGGCCCGGAGGAATTACGCTTTTTCCTCCGGGCTTTCCTGCTGCACGGACGGTTCCGGCTGACCGGATGCATTCTGTGCTTTCCCCTTCGCCTGTTTCTGCGCGCCGCCCGAGATCTGCTCCACGAGCGCGATCATGCTGCTGACCTTCATGAACGGCGGATATTTGACCTCGCCGCGCTTTTCGGAGATATAGTGCTCCAGGATCGGCAGAAGGATCAGGGCGGTGATGCCGGCGGTAAAGCCGCCGTTGTAGAGGACGAGCCCGCCGTGGAGCGCGCTGGTGGCGGTACACATGGACGCGCACAGGAATCCGGCGGCGGCCCCGGCGCGGATCCCATAATGCCCGACAATGGGACACAGGCCGGTCGCGAACGCCGCGCCGTTAATATAGGCCTGCGTGGAGATCGTCCATCCGATCTCACGGCCGGTCAGACGGCACAAAAGCATGGCCGCGAGATACAAAAGCAGATATCCGGCCAGAATGGGCCAGATATTTTTCGGGTGCTGCCCCATGGCCGTAAAGGTTAAGGCAGCTAAGACAACGCCGATGGTGGGGCCGGTATAGCCCGCGCCCTCGGTAAACATCATGATCAGATTTAAATAAAAGACAAACATAAGCCCGACCCAGCCGATGTTGACCAGACAGGCCGGCATACCGTAGTTGGCGGCAAAATCGCTCCGGTGCCCCGTATCGCATATCAGCCGGTTGTAGTTCTCAAAGCTGCGCCCGTCCAGCACATAGCCGACATAGATGCAGAGCGGGAACACGATAAAAAAGAAACGGTTGGCAAACATGTCAAAGGAACGATCGAAATATTCGTACACCACATTAAAATGCTCTACAGGGACAGGCGGTGCAACCTCCATGGTTTTATAGAGAAAATTGTAGAGAAAAAAGCCAAAGATACCAAAGGCAAGGCCGCCGTTATAGAGATTATAGCCCTTATGCCATGCATGCGCGCCCGGAAGAATCGCCGGGACGATAAAACCGAGCATGATGACAAAGCCGGCTGCCAGGGCAATCCCCGCGGCAGTCAGACGGACTTCCCCAAACACATATTCCTCCTGCTGTGTATAGCGAAACAAGAACTCGCTGATAAAAGGGCCAAAGGAGGTCGTGAACATACAGATATGCAGATTATTTTTAAAATCCAGCTTATGGCAGCGCAGATAAATAAACGGAGCCAGAAAGCAGGGCAGCATAGTCAGCAGGTTCAGGCCGTAAAAGCAATGAGCGATCACCAGGAAATAGCCGGCCAGCGTATTGGCGTGGGATTCCCCCTTTAAGCCAATCATAAACATCACGCATACCAGGCTGCACGCGCCGGCATTTAAAAATGCGCTGGAGAGGCCGCCGACCTCCAGATAATCCGTCACCAGCGGGCAGGGCGTGATCATGATCGTATACCAGTCGTGAAAAACGCGCCCTGCCTCATATGTATAAGTAGCGGCGTGATAGGAGGCGATAAAGAGGGCAATCGTAAAGAAAACAGCGATTCCATTGATGATTGCGCTGTTTGAAAGGCTGGTTCTGTCTGTCTGCTTCATAATTGATTCCTCTGTTGTATTATCGTAAATTTTTTCCGGTCCGCACGGATGATCCCCTGCTTACACAGCTTGCCTATCTCAACGGACAGGCCGCTCCTGTCAACCTCCAGATAATCCGCCAGCTCCTGGCGGTTGTAGGGGATCTCAAAACAATCGCTCTGATATTTCTTCGCCTGCTGCAGAAGATAAGCCATCAGCTTTTCCCTGGTGGTGCGTTTTGACGTGATCTCGATCTTCTGATGAAAGACAAGATTTTTCCGGGCCACCACGCCGAGGAGATTGTAAATGAGCTGCTGATGGAAGCCGCAGGCATTGCCGCACGGGCGTATGGCCTTCATGCAGTCAATCAGCATGACCTGTGTGGCTCCGGAGGCGATCACACCCACCGGCATCTGCGCAACCCCGGCGCAGGCAAAGGATTCGCCGAACAGCTCCCCTGGTTCGATCCCGGCGACGATGCTTCGGTTTCCCAAATAATCGATCCGTACGATCTGAGCGGCTCCGGAAAGGAGGATGCCTATATCTTTCGCCGGCCCGCCCTCTGCCAGAATCGTCTCCCCCCTGTTATATCCGGCGCTCCTTGCGCCCAGACAGCCGAGCGCCGCGCGCAGATCCGGCTCTGCAATCCTGTAGAACAGCGGGCAGGTTCGCAGCGTTTCCATATAAGGTTCAAAAATAAATCCCATAAAAACGATCCTCTGTTGAAATTTCAACATACATCTTTGTTTCATTGTACTATACTGAGTCAGGAAAGTCAATGAAGCAAGCCTTATTATGGAGGAAAAAATATGATTCGCAAGATTATCAGGATTGACGAGGAGAAATGTAACGGCTGCGGCGCCTGCGCCGCGGCCTGCCACGAGGGAGCGATTGAAATGAGAGACGGAAAGGCAAGGCTTGCCCGCGAGGATTACTGCGACGGACTGGGAGACTGCCTGCCGGCGTGTCCCACAGGAGCGATCCGCTTTGAAGAACGGGAAGCGCCGGCCTATAACGAGGCCGCTGTTCTTGCCGCCAGGGGAAAGAAAACGGTCCCGGCACAGGGCGGCTGTCCCGCTACGCAGGCGGGAGCAATCCGGCGGGAGGGGCAGGCGGACTCTCTTCCCAGCGCGTCTGCTTCTGCGGCAAGCCAGCTTAAGCAATGGCCTGTGCAGATCAAACTGGCGCCGGTAAATGCCCCGTACTTTGACGGAGCGCGGCTTCTGATCGCCGCGGACTGCACGGCCTATGCATACGGCAATTTTCACAGCGAATTTATGCGGGATCACGTCACGCTGATCGGCTGTCCCAAGCTGGACGAAGGAGACTACGCGGTAAAGCTGACGCAAATCATCGCAGGCAATAATATCAAAAGCGTGACAGTTGTACGTATGGAAGTTCCCTGCTGCGGCGGGATCGAGAATGCCGCAAAGCGCGCTCTCAAAGACAGCGGGAAATTCATACCGTGGAGCGTGGTGACGATTTCACGGGACGGGAAGGCGGAAAGGGCGTAGTTAATGCAGTATAGATAGCGATGTCGTAGGATGGCCAGTACAGCGTTTCATAGATACTCGTATACTAAGCGCCTGATATTTGTGTCAGTGCAAGGCGGCTGAATGAGGCATGCGGTGGAATCGTCGATTGAAGCCAACGCGGCAATGGCGCAAATAGCGGGTGCTTAGTGTATGAGTATCTGCGAAATACTGTACCAGTACAGCGTCGGAGAGAGCCGCCAGAGCCGGCTTCCATATCCAACAGAGTCCTCCGCTTCCGCCTGGAGAAAAGCGCGGCGGTACAGCTCGAAAAGACCCCGCTAAGTACCGGCGGTTTTCTAAGGGGTTCTTTATGGATATGGAAGCTGGCTCTGGCGGCGTTATCAGCGGGCCTGGAATGAAGAACATGATTATGGTGAATTTGAAAAAGAAACTTTTAATGGAGTTTTTTCGATTATCTAAAAAAAATAGAAAAAAACCAAAAATAAGGGTTGACAATATTTGCCAGGTTTGATATTATAATACCCGCACTGCAAAACATGTGTAGCGATGGTAATGGTTCAACAAGTTGGATTGTTACCGCAAAAGAAAAAAGTTTTAAAATAAATAAAAAAATGGTTGACAGATGGAAACAGTTATGGTAACATATAAAAGCTGTTTCGAGAGAAACAAAAGAACCTTGAAAACTGAACAGTATATAAAACCCTGAAAATTCTTAAGACAAAAGGCTTATGGTTAAGCCTTGAAGTTTGAGAAAACATTCAGAACAAAACCAAACAGTAATAACGGTTAAAATTAGCCAAGCGAGATTTTGGCTGGAACCAAACTTAAACATGAGAGTTTGATCCTGGCTCAGGATGAACGCTGGCGGCGTGCCTAACACATGCAAGTCGAACGAAGCATGCCGGAGGAAGTTTTCGGATGGAATCCGGGATGACTGAGTGGCGGACGGGTGAGTAACGCGTGGGTAACCTGCCCTGTACAGGGGGACAACAGTTAGAAATGACTGCTAATACCGCATAAGCGCACAGGACCGCATGGTCCGGTGTGAAAAACTCCGGTGGTACAGGATGGACCCGCGTCTGATTAGGTAGTTGGCGGGGTAACGGCCCACCAAGCCGACGATCAGTAGCCGACCTGAGAGGGTGACCGGCCACATTGGGACTGAGACACGGCCCAAACTCCTACGGGAGGCAGCAGTGGGGAATATTGCACAATGGGGGGAACCCTGATGCAGCGACGCCGCGTGAGTGAAGAAGTATTTCGGTATGTAAAGCTCTATCAGCAGGGAAGAAAATGACGGTACCTGACTAAGAAGCCCCGGCTAACTACGTGCCAGCAGCCGCGGTAATACGTAGGGGGCAAGCGTTATCCGGATTTACTGGGTGTAAAGGGAGCGTAGACGGCAGAGCAAGTCTGAAGTGAAAGCCCGCGGCCCAACTGCGGGACTGCTTTGGAAACTGCCCGGCTAGAGTGCTGGAGAGGTAAGCGGAATTCCTAGTGTAGCGGTGAAATGCGTAGATATTAGGAGGAACACCAGTGGCGAAGGCGGCTTACTGGACAGTAACTGACGTTGAGGCTCGAAAGCGTGGGGAGCAAACAGGATTAGATACCCTGGTAGTCCACGCCGTAAACGATGAATACTAGGTGTTGGTGGGCAAAGCCCATCGGTGCCGCCGCAAACGCAGTAAGTATTCCACCTGGGGAGTACGTTCGCAAGAATGAAACTCAAAGGAATTGACGGGGACCCGCACAAGCGGTGGAGCATGTGGTTTAATTCGAAGCAACGCGAAGAACCTTACCAGGTCTTGACATCGGGGCGGCAGGCTCGTAACGGAGCCGTTCCTTCGGGACGCCCCAGACAGGTGGTGCATGGTTGTCGTCAGCTCGTGTCGTGAGATGTTGGGTTAAGTCCCGCAACGAGCGCAACCCTTATCCTAAGTAGCCAGCAGGTAAAGC